>NZ_JAEIMH010000083.1:0-34755 GCF_016464295.1 Streptomyces sp. N35
GCGAAGCCCCGGTTTCGGGAAGGGGCGGGTAGGGGAAATCAGCCCGCCGCAGGCGCAACCGGCCCGCACCCCGCAACGAGACCGCACCGCACCCCCACCCGCACCCTCAAAACCGCGGATGCACCAACGTCGACGGCCCCACAACAACCCGCGTCCGCTCCACCGCCCGAGCCCCCGCCCGCAACACCCCCTCGCTCAGCGACCGATACCGGTACGAGGGATCGAGGCCGAGCCCCGGCCGCGAACGCCCCGCCAGCACGAACCCCCAGTCCCGCGGCACCGGAGCCGCCGTCCCCCGGTCGGGCCCGGCCGCGAACCCCGCGAGCCGGCCACCCGCGCTGTACGGCACGGTCACCAGGCCGGCCGCCCGCATGCTCGCGTCCACCGTCCAGAACGACCGCGGCCGCGTACTCGCCGACCCCGCGTGCACCGCGAACCGGCCGCCCGGCGCGAGCACCTGCCGCGCAAGCCCGAAGAACTCCTGCGAGTAGAGCTTCGTGGAGGCCGTGATCCCCGGATCCGGCAGATCGGAGATCACCACGTCGTACGCATGCCGCGAAGCCCCGCGCAGCCACTGGAAGGCATCCGCGTGCGCCACCCGCACCCGCGGGTCGTCGAACGCCTTCCGGTTCAGCGCGGCAAGCGCGGGATCCCGGCGCGCCAACTCCACGACGGCCGCGTCCAGTTCGACCAGGTCGACCCGCCGCACTCCGGGATGCCTGAGCACCTCCCGTAACGCCAGACCGTCCCCGCCGCCGAGGACGAGCACCCGCCCGTGCCGGCCCGCCATCGCCGGCTGGACCAGCGCCTCGTGATAGCGGTGCTCGTCGCGGCCGCTGACCCGCAGCCGCCCGTCGAGGAAGAGATTCAGCGGTCCCGCGGGCGGCCCGGTGAGGACGACCTCCTGCACGTCGGTCTGGACGGCGACGCGGACGTCCGCCCCGTACACCGCACGCCGCGCGGCCCGTTCGAAGTCGTCGACGAGGACGGCCGCGGCGGCCAGGAGCGCGAGCACGGTGACGTTGACGAGCAGCAGCAGTCGGCGGCCGCGGCGCGTCAGATCGCGCCGGAACAGCCAGAGCACCAGCGCCCCGCCCGCGACCGCGTTCACCGCGCCGGTGAGCAGCGCTCCCGTCAACTGGCCGAACAGCGGCAGCAGAAGGAAGGGGAAGGCCAGCCCTCCGACCAGGGCGCCCACATAGTCCGCCGCGAACAGATCCGCGACCGCCCCGCCCGCGTCCTGGCGGCGGATGCGCTGGATCAGGGTCATCAGCAAGGGGACTTCGGCGCCGATCAGGATCCCGATGGCCAGGGAGAACGTCACGAGCAGGGCGCGCGCCTCACCGCCCCAGACGAACCCCGCGTACAAGGCCATGGCACTGCAGCCGCCGACGAGCGCGAGCAGGGCCTCGACCATGCCGAAACCGGCCGCGGCCCGGCAGCGCAGCCGTTTCGCGGCGAGCGAGCCGATGCCCATGGCGAAGACCATCACGGACAGGACGACGGAGGCCTGGGTGACCGAGTCGCCGATCAGGTACGAACCGAGGGCGACCAGTTCGAGTTCGTAGACGAGTCCGCAGGCCGCGCAGATGAAGACGCCCAGGAGCACCAGGAATCGGCCGGTGCGCGCGGACACCGGGAGCCGGGCGTCGACGGCGGCCTCCCGGGGCGGCGGAACACCGGGCGGTGCGGGCAGGGGCGGTTCGATCACGTTGCGAACGCTACGTCACGAAGGATGGACAACCTGTCACCCACACGGCTTAACTCGGCGCCCGGAGGGTTGAGTTGCCCTTCCGGACGCTCGGACCGCGCCCATCGGGCCGCTCAGACGACCGCCGGCTGCCGCACTCCGACCCTGGTACGGGTCGCGACCAGCTGGCCTTCCTGGGGATAGGCGTGCCAGGTGCGCCAGTGCACCTGCGAGGGATGGTCGGGGTGCCGCTGCACGAGCATCGCGGTGAACGCGTGCGGGCTGCCGGGGAAGACACCCGCGAGACCGTTGGGATGGTCGGCGACCAGCGCGAGCAGTTCCTGCGCGCGCCCGGCGAACTGGCCGCGCGTGAGCGTCTCCACGCGCGCCGCGAACTCGTACTCCCAGTCCCCCACCCGTTTGGCGACCCCCAGCGGCAGCGGTGTGCTGCTGCCCGGCATGCACGCGACGGTCTCCGAACAGGTGCCCTCCTCCTGATCGAGGAGCACCTGATGCGAGGCACCGAGCAGGCGCAACTGCACTTTGGCGTCCGCCAGTTCGAGATCGAGGACCGCGAGCGCCGGCAACGGCTCGCGGCCGAGCGCCCAGGCGAGGTCGGCCGCGCGCGTGTCGGTGTAGGTGGTCTCAAGGGTCGTGAGCATGGGTCGGCTCCGCAAACACGCAGTGGGAAGTGGGGGGACCTGACACATGGGCTGGCACATCAGCTGGCTCGAGCGGTCCGTGGCTGCGTCAATCAGGTGAAGGGAATCATGAAGGGGAGCGCTGCCACAGCGTTTTTACCCAACTTCGTGGGGTTTCCATCCCCCCGAGGGCCTCACAGTTCAACTGTTCTCCACAGTTCAACAAGAAGGTGCCCGGCAGGAGTTCCCTCCCGCCGGGCACCTTCTCGTGGCGACTATGCCGGATGCATTCCCCCTGGCAGATGCCACCTTCGGACCGGCTGCCCCGTGTCAGCCGCCTCCGCCGTGGCAGGTGTGGGTGGGCGCGGGGCCCCGTCGCACGGGCGCCCCCCCCGGGGGCAGGGCAGCGGCCTCCCCCGCCGCCGCCCCCGCCACCGCCGCACGACGACCCTCCGCCGCACGACGAGCCTCCCCCGCAGCCCCCGCCCGAACTGCTCCCGCCCCCGCCGCCGGCCCAGCCGCTGCGCCGGCGCTTCTTCGGCCTGCTGCTCGACTGACTCCCGAGGTTGGAGCCCACCACCACCAGAACGACGAACACGATGCCCAACACGATGACGATCCCCACGGAGACCACCCCCGTCTCTCTGTCCCCCGAAGCGGTGCCCCCGCTTCTCACGTGCGATGGGGATGCCCGCACGCACACCGCGCCAAAGCGGAGTTGAGGAACTTCAGAGGTTCGGCGTTTACGGCCCGGCACGTCCCCCGCTTGAGCGACGGCCCCGCCGCAGCGCAGGATGGCCGTCATGACCGCTGCCGCAGCCCGCCCGCTTCTCAACGTCCACCTCGCCGAGTTCGGCACCACGATCTTCGCCGAGATGTCCGCGCTCGCCGTCAGGACCGGGGCCATCAACCTCGGCCAGGGCTTCCCGGACACCGACGGCCCCGAGGCCGTACGGGAGGCGGCGGTGCGGGCACTCAGGGACGGCCGCGGCAACCAGTACCCGCCGGGTCCCGGCGTGCCCGAGCTGCGCCACGCGATCGCCGCGCATCAGCAGACGCGGTACGGGCTCGCGTACGACCCGGACCGCGAAGTGCTCGTCACGGCCGGGGCGACCGAGGCGATCGCCGCCTCGCTGCTCGCCCTGGTGGCGCCCGGGGACGAGGTGGTGGCCCTTGAGCCGTACTACGACTCGTACGCCGCGTGCATCGCGATGGCCGGCGGCAAGCGCGTCCCGGTCACGCTGCGCCCCGACGAGAGCGGCTTCCATCTGGACCTGGACGAGCTGCGGGCCGCCGTCACCGACCGCACCCGTCTGATCCTGCTCAACACCCCGCACAACCCCACCGGCACGGTCCTGACCCGCGCCGAGCTCACCGCGATCGCCGAACTCGCCGTCGAGCGCGACCTCCTGGTCATCACCGACGAGGTCTACGAACACCTGGTCTTCGACGGCGAGCACATCCCGCTGGCCTCGCTGCCCGGGATGCGCGAGCGCACGGTCACCATCTCGTCCTCGGGCAAGAGCCTCTCGTTCACCGGCTGGAAGGTCGGCTGGATCACCGCCACCCCCGAGCTGGTCACGGCGGTCCGCACGGCCAAGCAGTTCCTCACGTACGTGGCCTCCGGCCCGTTCCAGTACGCGATCGCCGAGGGCCTCGCCCTGCCGCCCGCGTACTTCGAGGGCCTGCGCGACGAACTGCGCGCCAAGCGCGACCTGCTCGCGGACGGCCTGGAGGACGTGGGTTTCAAGGTCTACCGCCCGGCCGGCACGTACTTCATCACCACCGACATCACCCCGCTCGGCGCCCGCGACGGCGTGGAGTTCTGCCTCGCACTGCCCGAGCGCGCGGGCGTCGTCGCGATCCCGACCTCGGTGTTCTACGACGACAAGGAGGCCGGACGCTCGCTGGTGCGGTTCGCCTTCTGCAAGAAGACCGAGGTGCTCGAAGAGGCCGTGGCGCGGCTGAAGTCCTGGTAGAGGCCACGCCCAGAAGCCCTACGCAGCCGCCGTACGGCGGCTGAAGTCCTGGTAACGGATTGGGGGCTGTCCGGGCGCGTGCAGGCGAATAATCGGGACAAACAGCGCATCGTACGCATGTGACTCAGACCCTCGCCTGGCCGCAGCTCAGCGGCCGAGTCGCGCGCCTGCCCGCGCCCGTCGTCGCGCTCGGGGCGTTCGCCGCCGCGCGGTGTGCCGGTGTCGCCGTGCTCGCGGCGGTCGCCCGGCGCACCGGACAGGACACGTTCGCGCTGCTCGGCGCCTCGTGGGACGCCCGCTGGTACACCGGCATCGCGGCCCACGGCTACGGCCGCACCCTGCACTTCGGCCCGGACGTCGTCCACAGCGACCTGGCCTTCTTCCCGCTGTATCCGGGCCTGATCCGCGCGGCCGCCACCGTGCTCCCGGTGAGCACCCCCGCGGCCGGCATCCTCGTGGCCTGGTTCGCCGCCGCGCTCGCGGCCTGGGGGATCTACGCGATCGGCGCGCACCTGTACGACCGGCGCACCGCCACGCTCCTGGTGGTTCTGTGGGGTCTGCTGCCGCACTCGGTCGTGCTGTCGATGGCGTACACCGAACCGGTGCTCACGGCCTGCGCGGCCTGGTCCCTGTATGCGTTGCTGACCGGCCGGTGGGTGTGGGCCGGCGCCCTGGCGGCGCTCGCGGGGCTCTCGCGGCCCAACGGGTTCGCGGTCGCCGCGGCGGTGATCCTGGTCGCGGCCTTCGAGGTCGTACGAGGGCGAGGGCGAGGACAAGGACGAGGGCGAGGGCCAGGACGGGAACAAGGACGAGGACAGGGACAGGGCCAGGGGCGTCCGCGCGTCTGGCTCGGCGCTCTGCTCGCGCCCACCGGCTGGTGCGCGTACGTGCTGTGGGTCGGGTGGCGCGAGGGCGACCTGCTCGGCGGGTATTTCGGGGTGCAGGACGGCTGGGGTTCGCGCTTCGACCTCGGGCTCGCGTCCCTGCGCTTCACGCGGCACATGCTGGTCGACGGGGAACGCTTCGTGTTCCCGATGGCGCTGGTGATCGCGGCCGCCGCCGTACTGCTCTTCGCGCTGCTCGCCCTGGACCGGGCGCCGCTCGCGCTGATCGTCTACAGCGGCGTGCTGCTCCTGATCGTGCTCGGCGGTTCGGGCTTCTTCGAGTCCAAGGCCCGTTTCCTGCTGCCCGCGTTCCCGCTCCTGATCCCGCTCGCGCGCGCCCTGGCCCGTACGGCGAAAGCCCGGCCCTGGCACGCGACCGTGGTGATCGCGGCCCTGGCCGGGCTCTCCCTCGGCTATGGGGCGTATCTCGTGGCCGTGGCCCGGATGCCGCTCTAGCCGACTGCTCGCCGCGGACGGCTACTCGTCTTCGGACTTCTCCGCCGAGTCGACTTCCTCGACCAGGCCGAGGTGCTCGACCAGCCAGCGGTCGAACTCGATCGCGGCGCGCACCCAGCTGACCGTGGACGACACGAAGTGCTCAAGAAGCACACCGGTGCCGATCAGGGTCTGGGCCTCACCGATGAGGCGGAGGGTGGCGGTGCCGTCCTCGTCCTCGTGGGTGTGGCTGTAGACCTTGGGCCACAGGGTGCGGCGGTTCCAGTCGTCGATCGCGTCGAGGATCTGGGTCTTGGACTCGATGGGGTGCGGACGGTCGTAGAACGTACGCACGGAGAAGACGGCCTGGTCGCCTTCGCCGCGGAACATGAAGTACGTACGGAACTCCTCCCACGGCGCGACGAGGTCACCCTCTTCGTCCACGCCGTGCTTGAGCTCCATCTGGTCCAGAAGCTGCTTGACGAGGTCCTGGTCCGGGACGACGGCGCCCGCCGGTCCTGCTGCGGCCTGCTCGGGCTTGGGCTGGCCCCCGAAATTCGGAATCGAGGACGGGTCGATGCTCACCGTGTATTTCCCTTCGTACGGATTGGCCCATCCTCTCCCATGCCGGGCGGGGCTTGTAAAGGCCCGCCCCGGGCGGGTCCGGGGGTTCCGCTGCGGGCTGACATGATCTGGCCGTATGGGGGTGGGGATGCGTCGTGCCGGGTGGGCGATCTGGGGGGCGTGCGGGGTTTTCGCTCTGTGCGTGGCGGGCTTTTTCGTGTGGTTTCTCGCGGAGGCCGCTCAGGAGGTGGACAAGGCGCAGGAAGATCCGTTCCGCACCACCTCGAAGATCAGTTGCGGCAAGGCGCTGACCTGGGCGCACGGCCGGCTGCCGGACAAAGCCCGCGATCAGGACTGCGAGTACGCGGACTGGATGGACGACCTCGCGTCGGGCACCTTCCGGATGGAACGTGCGGAGGTCGACGCGTGGATCCGGGATTCCTGGCCCACCGCGGAACCCGGACTGTCCTGTCCTGAGGCCGACCGCTGCGTGCACGTCGAGTTCGTCACGGCGGACGGGACGCCCGCCGAGGGCTACGCCTCGCCCGCACCGGACGACGTGGTGCAGCCGGTGGCGCTCACGATCGAGGTGGTCCACGAGGACGACAGGACCTCGCACGTACGGTTCAGGGCCTGGACCTCGTGACGGCGGCGGCCGGTCCGGGCGCACCGCCCGGACCGGCCGCCGCCGCCATCCGTATCCGTATCCGTATCCGTATCCGTGTGGGTGCTTACTGCGCCGGACCCACAAGCAGCCCGTCACCCGCGAGGTCCACCCGCACCGTGTCCCCGTCCTTGACCTCGCCCGCGAGGATCTCCTTCGCGAGCCGGTCGCCGATCGCGGTCTGGATGAGGCGGCGCAGCGGACGCGCGCCGTACGCCGGGTCGTTGCCCTCTTCGGCCAGCCACGCGAGCGCGGCCGGCGTGACGTCGAGCGTGAGCTGCCGCTCGGCCAGGCGCTTGGCCAGGCGGGCGATCTGCAGCTCGGCGATGTGCGCGAGCTCGTCCTTGGTCAGGGCCGAGAAGACGACGAGATCGTCGAGCCGGTTCAGGAACTCCGGCTTGAAGGACGACCGTACGACCTCCAGGACCTGCTGCTTCTTTTCCTCCTCGCTCGTCGTCGGCTCGACCAGGTACTGGCTGCCGAGGTTCGAGGTGAGGACCAGGATCGTGTTGCGGAAGTCGACCGTGCGGCCCTGCCCGTCGGTCAGGCGCCCGTCGTCGAGCACCTGGAGCAGGACGTCGAAGACCTCCGGATGCGCCTTCTCGACCTCGTCGAGCAGCACGACGGAGTACGGACGCCGGCGTACCGCTTCCGTCAGCTGTCCGCCCTCCTCGTATCCGACGTAGCCGGGAGGCGCACCCACGAGCCGGGCGACGCTGTGCTTCTCGCCGTACTCCGACATGTCGATACGGACCATCGCCCGCTCGTCGTCGAAGAGGAAGTCCGCAAGCGCCTTCGCCAGCTCGGTCTTGCCGACACCGGTCGGACCGAGGAACAGGAACGATCCGGTGGGGCGGTCGGGGTCGGCGATTCCGGCGCGGGTGCGGCGTACGGCGTCGGAGACCGCCTGGACGGCCTCGCTCTGGCCGATGAGCCGCTTGCCCAGCTCCTGCTCCATGCGCAGCAGCTTCTGCGTCTCGCCTTCGAGGAGGCGACCGGCCGGGATACCGGTCCAGGAGCCGACCACGTCCGCGATGTCGTCGGGGCCGACCTCCTCCTTGACCATCGTGTCCTTGGTGACCTCCTGCTCGGCCTCGGATGCCTCCCGCAACTCGCGTTCCAGGGTGGGGATCTCGCCGTACAGGAGCTTGCTCGCGGTGTCGAAGTCGCCGTCGCGCTGGGCGCGTTCGGCCTGGCCGCGCAGGGCGTCCAGCTTCTCCTTGAGCTCACCGACGCGGTTGAGGGAGGTCTTCTCCTTCTCCCAGCGCGCGGTCAGACCGCGCAGCTCCTCCTCCTTGTCGGCGAGGTCGCGGCGCAGCTTTTCGAGGCGCTGCTGGGAGGCGGGGTCCGTCTCCTTGTCGAGCGCGAGCTCTTCCATCCGCAACCGGTCGACGGCGCGCTGGAGTTCGTCGATCTCGACGGGCGAGGAGTCGATCTCCATACGGAGCCGGGACGCGGCCTCGTCGACGAGGTCGATGGCCTTGTCGGGCAGGAAGCGCGAGGTGATGTAGCGGTCGGAGAGGGTGGCCGCGGCCACGAGCGCGGCGTCCGCGATGACGACCTTGTGGTGGGCCTCGTAACGCCCCTTGAGCCCGCGCAGGATCGCGATGGTGTCCTCGACGGACGGCTCGGCGACCAGGACCTGCTGGAAACGGCGCTCCAGGGCGGGGTCCTTCTCGATGCGCTCGCGGTACTCGTCGAGGGTCGTGGCGCCGACCATGCGCAGTTCGCCGCGGGCGAGCATCGGCTTGAGCATGTTGCCCGCGTCCATGGCGGAGTCGCCGCCGGCGCCCGCGCCGACGACGGTGTGCAGCTCGTCGATGAACGTGATGATCTGCCCGTCGCTCCCCTTGATCTCGGAGAGCACGGTCTTCAGGCGCTCCTCGAACTCACCGCGGTACTTGGCGCCCGCGACCATCGCACCCAGGTCGAGCGAGACGAGCCGCTTGTCGCGCAGGCTCTCCGGGACGTCGCCCTTCACGATGCGCTGGGCGAGGCCCTCCACGACGGCGGTCTTGCCGACGCCGGGCTCACCGATGAGCACGGGGTTGTTCTTGGTACGGCGGCTCAGGACCTGCACCACGCGCCGGATCTCCTGATCCCGGCCGATGACCGGGTCGAGCTTGCCCTCGCGCGCGGCGGCGGTGAAGTCGGTCCCGAACTTCTCCAGTGCCTTGTACGAGCCTTCGGGATCAGCTGTGGTCACGCGGCGCGCACCCCTCGTCTTCTGAAAAGCGTCGAGCAGGCGCTTGGCGGTGGCGCCTTCCTTGGACAGTACGGCCCCGGCCTGACCGCCCTTCGCGGCGATCCCGATCAGCAGGTGCTCGGTCGACAGATACTCGTCGTCCAGCTCCTTGGCCTGCTTCGCGGCCTCCGCGACCACGGCGAGCATGTCGCGGTTGGGCTGCGGCGGCGAGACCGTGGAACCGGTCACGCTGGGCAGGGCGCTGAGGACGCGCTCGGCTCCGGACCGTACGGCGACCTGGTCGGCGTCGACGGCCACGAGCAGGTCGGTGATGTTCTCGTTGTCCTGACCCTCGAGGAGTGCGAGCAGCAAGTGCGCGGGGGTCAGATCGGGGTGCCCGGCGGACACGGCGCGGCTGGTGGCCGCATTGATCGCGTCCCGGCTCCTGTTGGTCAGCTCGGCGTCCACGTGTGGGGTTCCTCCTGCGTCTGCTTTTGAGGGGTCGGACTCTGACTCATCCAACGTACACAAAGTTGAGTCTATTCCGCTCAAGGTGAGGGCGGAAGCCCGGGTGGGGCACGGGTGGGGCACGGGTGAGGCCCGCTCGTGCCCGCTGGGGGCGGCCGAGGGCCCGCTGAGGGTCCGCTGAGGGCCCGTGACAGGACACCCGGAGTCCGGCGGGTCATGCCCATGCCTTAAGTTCCCGATTCATGGCCATCGATCCGCGGAACCCCGACGCCGCCTATCTCAGCTTCTGGCGCGAGCGGCACATGTGCACCCTGACGACGCTCCGCCCCGACGGCACCCCGCACGTGGTGCCGGTCGGCGTGACGTACGACCCGGACGCCGGGGTGGCCCGCGTGATCACCAACAAGTCCAGCGCCAAGGTCGGCAACATCCTCGCGGCGGGCCCGGCCGGGGCGCGGGTGGCGCTGTGCCAGGTGGACGGCGGCCGCTGGGCCACGCTTGAGGGCATCGCGCACATCCGCACCGACCCGGAGCGGATAGCGGACGCGGTCCAGCGGTACGCGGAGCGCTACACGCGGATGCCGGCACCGAACCCGGACCGGGTCCTGATCGAGGTGGCACTGTCACGGGCCATGGGCCGGGCCTGACGGTGGGCACCCACCCGGGGCCGCCACCAAAGGGGCGTCCCGTCCCGGAGCGCGTGGCGGCGGCGGAGCGTTTCGCGGCGGTGTCCGGCTTCGCGAAGAGCTGCACGCGCGAGGTCGGCCGCCTGCTCGCCGCGGCCGCCGCGGCGAAGCCGCAAGGGGGCGGCGCCGGGGGCGGCACGGGGGCGGGCGGGGGGGGGGCAAGGCTGCACCGCGGGCTGGGGGCGGGGGCGCGCCCGGTCACGGTGGAGCAGGAGATGGCCTTGGCCGTCCACGCACACGACGTCTTCGCGGACGACCCGAACGTGACGGTGCTCGCCGGTGACTGGCGGCTGCTCGGCCCGCACGCGCCGTTCGATGTCTTCTTCTGCGACGGCGGCGGCAAACGGGACGACCCCGGTCTCGTCGTCGACCTGCTGGCCCCGGGCGGCATCCTGATCCTCGACGACTTCACGCCCTCCACGGACTGGCCGCCGCGCTTCGAGGGCGAGGCGGACGAGTTGCGTCTCTGCTACCTGACGCACCCGGCCCTCACCGCGACCGAGGTGCTGACGACTCCGTACGCGTCGACGGTCATCGCCGTACGGCGAGACTGAGGCCGGCCGCGGAGGTGAGGCAGAAGCCTGGGGTCGCGTACGCGAGGCAGAATCCGGGCCCGCGTACGCGAGGCAGAAACACAGCGGCGCCACCGTGTTCAGGTCCACGGTGACGCCGCTGCGGGGGGAAGCGCCTGAGCGATGTTTGACGACGGGGGATCGCGTCAGGCACTGCGGGGGGTGGCGGAAATTGGTTCGGGTTCGACCAGCTGGTGGTCGCGCTGATCAAGATTGACGAAGATCATTCCGTAGCGCACCGCACACCGCACGGGCTGCGGCGCGCCACGGGGCCGGCGCAAGCACCGGTAGGCCCGGACGTCGTCGTCCTCGTCGTCGCGCACGACCACCACGGGTTCACCGAACAGGGTGACCATCAGCGAGTCGCCAGGGCGGGGGATGGCCGTGACGAGATCGATGAAGTGCCAGCCCGAGCGGTAGGCGGTGGCCATTTCGCGTCGGAAGGTTCTGTCGTCCGGAGGGGTGGTCATGCGCGCCCGCTCGGGGAGGCGAAGCCCCACGTCGGCTCACCTGCGAGCACGCTGCCTGCAGGCGCGCTGCCCCACGTCGGTTCGCCGACGGCGGCGTGGCCCGCGGGAGCGCTGCCCCACGTCGGTTCACCATTGGCGACAAGCACACCGAGGGCGGCTGCCGCCGCGATGGCCAGAGCGCTGAGTGCACGAACCATCCTGGTCATGGCCGTTTCTCCACCTCGTTTGATCAAACTCCTTGACTCCTGCGTTAAAGACGATGGCTCAGACAGAACCCTTCCACCAGCAGATACAGGCATCATGTTCCTGTAATTCAGGACCCTGAGGGGGGTGGAAATGACGCTAAATCGGGACGATTCAGGAAGGCATAGGAGCAAAGAAGAGCCGTGCACCGGTGCCGATCTGTGCACCAATGGCAAAGACCTGTACGCCCAGGCGCTGCGTGCGGGGCGCATCAGGCGCTCTGCTGTGCAACATGTGCCATGCCTGCTTCGTCTGGCGCTGTTGCGCCCCGATTCCGAGGACACTGAATGGCTCTGGCCGGTTCCCCCGTCGGTCGCGCTGAACCAGCTGATTCACCCGCTGGAACGGGAGATCCACGAGCGTAGACAGCAAGCCAGCTCCCTCGCCGACGCGTTCGAGCCATTTATGACGATCACCACGCCGGCACCGACGGCAGATCACTCGATCACGGTGCTTGACGGGTTCACGGCCATCAACGCCGCGCTCGACCGTGCGATGGACGAGTGCACCGAGGAATTGCTCGCCATACAGCCCGGAAGCGGACGCACCCCCGAGGTTCTGGAGGAAGGGCTGCGTCGGGTCGCGCCGCTGATCGAGCGCAAGGTACGCATGCGAACGCTGTACCAGCACACCGCCCGGCATCATTCGGCCACCATCGGATACGTCGAGCGCGTGGGGCCGTACGGACTCGAGGTGCGCACGCTCGAGGAGATCGTCGACCGGTTGATCCTGGTGGACCGCAAGGTGGCCTTCGTACCCGCCCGGAGCGACCGCCGGGTGGCCCTCGAGCTGCGCCATGAAGGGCTGGTCAGCTATCTGGTCGGAGTGTTCGAGCAGTTCTGGCTGCTCGGCACCGACTGGGCGGAGGAAGTCCACTACCAGGCCGAACACCACGGCATCACGGGCGTGCAGCGCTCGATAGCCAAGCTTCTCGTGGAGGGCCACGTGGACGAGGCCATAGCCCGCCGGCTCGGCATGAACGTCCGCACCTGCCGGGCCCACATTGCCAAGCTCGCCGCCTCCCTCGGCAGCGGCAGCCGGGCTCAACTCGGCTATCTGATCGCGAAGTCGGGAATCCTGGAACAGGACGCTTAGGCCGGCGGTACGTGCAGGCCGGTCTGGGCGATTCGGACGCCGAGTTGGGTGCGGGTCGTACAGCCCAGCGTCTCGGAGAGCCGGCCGATGTGGTGCCTGCACGTGCGGACGTTGATGCCGAGCCGCTCGGCGATGACCGCGTCGGTGTATCCCTCGGCGAGGAGGGCCGCGATGGCGTGTTCGCGGTGACTGACGCCCTCGACGGCACTGGTGGAAGGCACATGCTCGTTGAGCGGAACGGCTCGGTGCCAGAACCTGTCGAACACTCCGACCAGATAGTCGATCAGGGCAGGATGCCTCAACTCCAGGGCAACCGAGCGGTCCGGACTGGCCGGAATGAACGCCACAGAACGATCGAAGATCAGCAGGCGTTCACCCACCTCGTCGAGGGTGCGGACCTCCACCGACCCTTCGAGTTGCTCCAGGTAGGTCTGCAATCCTTGCCCGTGCCGGGCCACATGGGTGTACAGGCTGCGGGTGCGCACCCCTCGCTCCTGCAGGTCCAGCGCGCGCGGCAGCGCCCCGCTCAGCTCCCGCTCCGAACGGATGCCGGACGGCTGCATGGCGCGCAGCTCTGCGGCACAGGCGGCTGTCGCCTCGTCGATGGCGAGATTGATGCGCGGCATGCCTTCGAGCACTCTGAGCGCCGCACTCGGAGAACTGTTCACGGCCCTGGGTACGGCAAATCGCTCGGCCGCTCCGGCCAGTGCACCCGACCGCCGTCGTATCTCCCCCAGCTCTGACTCGAATTCGCGCAGCAAACGAGCGACCACCACACCAGGGCTCGTGGGCAGCAGCCACTCCATGTCCGACGGATCCGGGTGCAAGAGGCCCAACTCGACCAGGCAGCGCGCATCCGTCACCC
This sequence comes from Streptomyces sp. N35, assembly GCF_016464295.1. Taxonomy (NCBI): domain Bacteria; kingdom Bacillati; phylum Actinomycetota; class Actinomycetes; order Kitasatosporales; family Streptomycetaceae; genus Streptomyces; species Streptomyces sp. N35. The sequence goes on from NZ_JAEIMH010000083.1 coordinate 13,442, forward strand.
TGGACCGCGAAATCCGTCCGGCTTGCAGCGCCGCCTGATAGGCCTTCTCTCCCGCGTCACACAATTCCTCTACGTCATGCCGATGCGTGTCGCCTTCGGCCACCGTCCTACCCCCAAGTCCAGTGCTCCGCACCCATTATCCCGGGGCCCGACGTAGAACTGACGCCGCCTAACCCATCCCCCCACCTCCCCCACAAAGAGCAGACAAGCCCAACGGGGGCCCATCCGTCCACGAGATCCAGAACATCACGGGTACCTCCTACAAAAGGACCGCCCCCTTCCGTCGCTCAACTGCCATGCATGGTTTGTCCGTACGGGATATCGCATTGGTTGTGGGACACAGGGCGCAGCCCTAAGTTCCCGAGCATGCGAGCGCTCATCACCAGCAAAGCCGCCAGACGTGCCCTGCGGCCCATAGTCCAGCTCATCGACCAGCGCGTGGAGCGCCAGGTCCGGCGCGTTGTCGAGGAGTCCGGGCGGGGTGAGGTGGCGCAGCAGGAGTTGGTGCGGTTGCGGAACCGGCAGCGGCCGCTCGAGCTGTTCTTCGACGGGACCGGGCGCGGGGCCTCCCGGCTGCCCTCCGCGCCGCATCTCAACCGGACGATCGCCGAGTTGGCCGAGGTGACGGGGGCCGACCGCGAGGCCGCCGAGCGGACCGCGGCGCAGGCCTTCCGGCTGCTGATCGCGCTGGAGGCGCTCGGTGTCGGGCGGATCGCGGGCGGCACGATGAACATCGTGGGCAAGCTCTCCGCCGTGCCGCTGCTCGATCCGCCCAACGACGAGTTCCTGGAGATCGGAACGCTGTACGGCATGTTCAGCGCCGGGCTCAGCAGGATGATGCAACGCACTGGCCGCACCCCGGAGTTGACGATCGTCGATCCGCTGGCGGGGACGCAGCTGCAGCCCGGCGCCACCATGGGCGGCGACGCCTCCGGCGCGCCCGTGAACGGGGACGCCGTACGCACCAATCTCCAGCTCGTCGGCGCCACCGCCCGTATACAGCAAGGGTTCTCGGAGGACCCCGAGGTGCGCGCCAAGGTCTCCGACCGCGCGTACGGGCTGATCATCGTGGACGGTGACCACTCCGCCGAGGGTGTCGCCGCCGACCTGGAGTGGGCCGAGCAGATCGTCGCGCCCGGCGGCATCGTCGTACTCGACGACTTCGGGCACCCCAAGTGGGCCGGGATCAAGGAAGCGTTCGAGAAGCACATGGCCGGGGAGACCCGGTTCACGTTCCTCGGCCAGGTGGCGCACTCGGGCTATCTCCGCGCGCGCTCCTGAACGTCGCCGGTCACCCACCCCACCGCCCCGAGCACCGTCAGGGCCCGCCGCTCGGTCGGGCGCAGCTCGAGTTCGCGGGCGATGGACAGGGCGCGTTCGGCGTGTTCCGCGGCGAGGGCCGGTTCGCCGAGGTCCTCATGGACGTGGGCCAGGCCGACGTGGGCCTCGGCCTGTTGGTGGCGGGCGTCGCAGCGGCGGGTGAGGTGGAGGGCCTCCGTCAGATGCGCGAGCGCCGTGTCGAGGCGGCCCCGGACGCGGTGCAGTCCGGCGAGGGTGGTCAGGCAGTCGGCCAGGTTGGACGTGTCGCCGGTCGCCCGGGCGATGGGCAGGGCGAGTTCCGCGTGCGTGTGCGCGAGTTCTGTCCGGCCGGTGTCGCGGTGGATGCGCGCGAGGACCTCGTTGGCGCCGGCCTCGCTGTGCCGCTGCTGATGCTCCTCGCACAGGCGCAGCGCCTCGGTGGCGTCGGCCACCCCCTCCTCGTACTGCCCGAGGCCGTACCGGGCGATGGCGCGGTTGATGTGCGGGCTGATCAGAAGGGACTCCTGCCCGGCCGCCCGGGTGATCTCGAGCGACTCGGTGGTGCGCGCGAGCGCCCGGTCGAACTCGCCGAGGTAGGTGTGGATCAAACCCGCCATGTTGAGCCCGCGCCCCAGTGAGTTCGCCCGGCCGAGGGAGCGCGCGAGGGCGATGGCCTGCTCCTGCCAGCCGAGCGCGTGGCGCATCTGTCCGCGCTGCCCGTAGTGGAGGGCGAGGTTGGTCAGGATGGCGGCTTCGCCGGGGATGAAGCCCGCGCGACGGTATCCCTCCCGAGCGAGGTGCACCGCTTCGAGCGCGTCCTGGATGCGCCCGGCGTGCTGGCGCATCAGGAAGAAACCGTGGTGCATGGCCGCCTCGGCCGCCGCATCGCCCTGCTGCCGCGCCGCGCGCAGCCCGGCCGTCATGGCCGCCTCCCACTCGGGGTAGTGCCTGCGGCGGTAGAAGTACGGCCGCAGCTGGTCGGCCAGCTGCCAGGCGATCGGATACGGGCCGGACTCGGCGGCATGGGTGATGACCGCGACGAGGTGGGCGCGTTCGCTCTCCAGCCACGCGAGCGCCTGGTGCCGGTCGGCGAAGCGGTCGGATTCCGTACGGGGGCGCGGCAGTTGGACGGACCCGACGTAGCCGAAGGCGGTGGCCGCGTCCGCTGTCGCGAGGTACCAGGTGCACAGCCGCTCCCAGGCGCTCTCGCGTTCAGGGTCGGCCTCGGCCAGCTCCTGCGCGTACAGGCGCAGCAGATCGTGGAACTGGAACCGGTCCGCGGCGGTGCGCTGCACCAGACCGGCGGTGGCGAGTTCGTCGAGCAGGTGCTCGGCCTCGGACTCCGAGACGCCGGCCAGGGCCCCGGCCGCCTCCGCCGTGAAGTCCGGCCCCGGGTGCAGCCCGAGGAGGGCGAACAGCCGCGCCGTGCCCTGGGCCAGGGCGGCGTGCGAGTGGTCGAAGGCGGTACGGACGGCGGCCTGGCGGTCACCGGCGATGGAGAGCCTCGCCAGGCGACGGCTCCCCTCGGTCAGCTCCTGTGCGTACGCGGCCAGTGAAGTGCCGGGCCTGGCGCCGAGGTTGGCGGCGGCGATCCGCAGCGCCAGCGGCAGCCGGGCGCACAGCTCCGCGAGCCGTGCGGCGGCCTCCGGCTCCGCCGCCACCCGCTGCCCGCCGAGCACACCCGCCAACAGGTCGTGCGCCTCGCCCTGTTCGAGCACCGTCAGCGGCACCGGGTGGGCACCGTGGCTGGCGGTCAGACCCCGTATGTCGGGCCGGCTCGTCACCAGCACGGAGACCCCGGCCGTGCCCGGCAGCAGCGGCCGTACCTGTTCGGCGTCGGCCGCGTCGTCGAGGATCAGCAGGACCCTGCGGTCGGCCACCCTGCTGCGGAACGCGGCCGCCCGGTCGTCGAGGGCCTCCGGGATCGCGTCCCCGTCGAGGCCACACGCGCGCAGCAGCCCGGAGAGCACCTCGGCGGGATCACGCGGCCGTCCGGTGGTGCCCAGGAGCCGTACGTACCACTGGCCGTCGGGGAAGACCGGCCGCAGCCGGTGGCCGAGGTGGACGGCCAGCGCGGACTTGCCGACCCCGGGCGAGCCGGACACGACGACGGGCACGGCCGCGGGCGACGTGAGGAGCTCCTCCAAGTGGTCCACGAGACCGTCGCGGCCGGCGAAGTCCGGTGGGGCCAGCGGGAGTTGGCTCTGCACCACCCAGGCTGACGCGGACGGTGGCGGGGCGGCGGCCGGTGCGGCCGGCGCGCAGAGCCCGGCGCCCCCGTCGAGGATGGCCTGGTGCAGCCGCCGCAGGTCCTGGCCCGGGTCGATACCGAGTTCGCCGGCGAGGACCCCGCGCACGCTCCGGTAGTGGGCGAGCGCATCGGCCTGCCGGCCGCAGCGGTACAGGGCGAGCATGTACAGGGCGGCCAGCCGCTCGTCCAGGCGGTGCAGGGCGCTGCGCTCGGCGAGCGCGGAGAGCAGCTCGGCATGCTGTCCCAGGCGCAGACGCCGCTCGGTGCAGTCCAGTTCGGCGGCCCACCGCTCCTTGCGGAGCGTCTCGCGGACGGCGTTGAACCACGGGGTGTCGGCGCCTGCGAACGGCTCCGCCCGCCACAGCGCGAGCGCCTCCTGGAACAGCGCCACCGCCCGCGCCTCGTCGTCGGCTTCCCCGGCCTGCCCCAGAAGCCGGCGGAACCGGTGTACGTCGATCCGCGAAGCGTCGGCGGTCAGCACGTAGCCGCCGCCCGGACCGCGGTTGATCATGTCCGGCAGCAGGCGGCGCAGCCGGGACACATAGCTGTACAGGGTGTGCGTGGCGCGCGGAGGCGGCCTCTCGCCCCATACGCGGTCCACCAACTGCTCGACCGACACCGCGCTGTTGGCGTCCACGAGCAGCGCGGCGAGCACCGTCTGCTGCCGGGCGGGCCCCAGCTCGACCGGACCGGCATCCGTCCACGCCTGCACCGCACCCAGCAGCCGAAACTCCACCCGAGCCCCCGTCCGTCCGGCCGTGGACACGGCCCCCGCCCGGAATTCTAGGTTCCTGCGGGCGCCCGGCACGACGGGTCGTACGGGATTCGACCGGCCGCACACGGCGGGCAGCGCGAAGGGCCGGGAGGCATCAACCTCCCGGCCCTGCAAGCGAGTTGCTCCCCGAGCGAGTGGCCCAGCCGACGACGCGGGGTCAGTCCGACGCGGGGTCAGTCCGACGACCGCTTCGGCCGCCACACCACCAGCGCCGAGGTCTGCTGGACCTCCTGGTACGGCACGAGATCGCGGCGGTACGAGGCATGCACCGCCGCCTCACGTTGCTGCATCGTGGCGGCGGCCCCTTCCAGCGCGGCGGAAAGCTCGGCCACGCGGGCCTGGAGCGCGGCGACCTGGTTCTCCAGCTCGATGATGCGCTTGATGCCGGCCAGGTTGATGCCCTCGTCCTGCGACAGCGCCTGCACCTGGCGGAGCAGGTCGATGTCGCGGGCCGAGTAACGCCGGCCCCGGCCCGCGGTGCGGTCCGGGGAGACCAGACCGAGGCGGTCGTACTGCCTCAGGGTCTGCGGGTGGAGGCCGGAGAGCTGGGCCGCGACCGAGATCACGTACACCGGTGTCTCTTCGGTCAGTTCGTACGGATTGCGTCGACGGCCGTCCATCTCAAGCTCCCTTCGCGGCCTGGAACAGTTCTGCCCGGGGATCGTGCCCCTCAGTCGCCTTCGCGTAGGCCTCGAGGGCTTCACGGGCGGTGTCGGTCAGATCGGCGGGTACGGCGACTTCCACGGTGACGAGGAGATCGCCGCGGGTGCCGTCCTTGCGGAGCGCACCCTTGCCGCGGGCGCGCATGGTGCGGCCGTTGGGGGTGCCCGGGGGCAGCTTCAGCTTGACCGGCGGGCCGCCCAGGGTCGGAACCTTGATCTCGCCGCCGAGCGTCGCCTCGGTGAAGGACACCGGGACGGTCACCGTGAGGTTGTCGTCCCTGCGCCCGAAGACCGGGTGCTTGTCCACGTGCACGACCACGTACAAGTCGCCCGCGGGACCGCCCCGTTCACCGGGTGCTCCCTTGCCGCGCAGCCGGATCCGCTGGCCGTCCGAGACGCCCGCGGGGATCCGCACCTGCATGGTGCGCGAGGACTTGGCGCGGCCCGAACCCTTGCAGATCTCGCAGGGGTCCTGGGCGATGAGGCCCCGGCCCTTGCAGTCCACGCACGGGTCGGTGAGCGAGAAGCCGCCACCGCCGCCGCGCGAGACCTGACCGGTGCCGACGCAGGTCGGGCACACGCGGGGCGTGCCGTTCTTGTCACCGGTGCCCGAACAGGCCTTGCAGGGCTGCTGCGAGGACATCCGCAGCGGAACGGTCGCGCCGTCCACGGCCTCGGTGAAGCTGAGCGTCACCTCGGACTCGATGTCCTGGCCGCGGCGCGGCTGCGTACGCGTACCGCCCGCGCCGCCGCTGCGGTTGAAGAGTCCGCCGAAGACGTCCCCGATTCCACCGCCGCCGAACGTGCCGCTGCCGCCCTGGCCCTGGGCGCCGCCTCCGAAGAGGTCGCCCAGGTCGAAGTTGAAGGAGCCGGTGCCGCCCCCGCCGGGTCCGGCGCGGAAGCCTCCGTTGCCGAACAGGGCGCGGGCCTCGTCGTACTCCTTGCGCTTCTTGGGGTCGCCGAGGACGTCATTCGCCTCGGAGATCTCCTTGAAGCGCTCCTCCGCCTTGGCGTTGCCCTTGTTGGCGTCCGGGTGGAACTCGCGGGCGAGCTTGCGGTACGCCTTCTTGATCTCGGCCTCGGTGGCGTCCTTGGGTACGCCGAGGACCTTGTAGTAGTCCTTCTCGATGAAGTCCTTGGTGCTCATCCCCGGCGTCCCTCCTCACGTATACCGATGGATCCGTCCGCGTCAGCCCTCGTCCGGGCCACCGCTCTCCTTGCTGTCGTCGGCGGAAGCGTCCCCCGTGTCGGCGGCATCGGCTTCCTTGACGGTCTGCGCACCCGGCTGCGGCTCGGCCACGGCCACCCGCGCGGGGCGGATGGTGCGCTCACCGATGCGATACCCGGGCTGCAGGATCGCGACGCAGGTCGTCTCGGTGACGTCCGGCGCGTAGGAGTGCATGAGCGCCTCGTGGATCGTCGGGTCGAAGGGCTCGCCCTCCTTGCCGAACTGCTGCAGACCCATCTTCGCGGCGACCGTCTCCAGGGATTCGGCCACCGACTTGAACCCGCCCACCAGCTCGCCGTGTTCACGGGCGCGGCCGATGTCGTCGAGGACCGGGAGCATCTCGGTCAGAAGCTTCGCGACAGCGAGCTCCTTGACCTGGACACGGTCCCGCTCCACACGGCGGCGGTAGTTCTGGTACTCGGCCTGCAGCCGCTGGAGGTCCGCGGTGCGCTCGCCGAGCGCGGTACGGACCTGGTCGAGCTGGGCGGTGAGAGCCACTGTCGTGTCCCCGGCCGGGGCCGCCCCCTCCTTCTCAGGAGTGGGGGCGCCCTCCGACTCGGCGGCCTCGGGTGCGCTGCCTTCGGAGACTGAGTCGACGGAGGGCTGCTCGTTCTGCTCGTCGAACCCGGGGGTCTCCTCCGTCACGCGGCACCGTCCTTCTTGTCGAAGTCCGGCTTCTCGTCGTCGACGATCTCGGCGTCCACGACGTCGTCCTCAGCCTTGGCCTCACCGGGCTGGTCCTGCGGGGCCTCGCCACCCGCCGCCTGCGCGGCCTGGGCGTCGGCGTACATCGCCTGACCCAGCTTCTGCGCGACGACCTGGACCTTCTCGGTCGCGGTGCGGATCTCGGCGGAGTCCTCGCCCTTGAGCTTCTCCTTCAGCTCGGTGAGCGCCTCCTCGACCTCGGTCTTCACCTCGCCCGGGACCTTCTCCTCGTTGTCCTTGAGGAACTTCTCGGTCTGGTAGACGAGCTGCTCGCCCTGGTTACGGGACTCGGCGGCCTCCTTGCGGCGCTGGTCCTCGTCCGCGTACTGCTCGGCCTCCTGGCGCATGCGGTCGACCTCGTCCTTCGGCAGCGAGGAGCCGCCGGTGACGGTCATCTTCTGCTCCTTGCCCGTGCCGAGGTCCTTCGCGGTCACGTGCATGATGCCGTTGGCGTCGATGTCGAAGGAGACCTCGATCTGCGGGACACCACGCGGCGCCGGCGGCAGACCGGTCAGCTCGAACATCCCGAGCTTCTTGTTGTACGCCGCGATCTCGCGCTCGCCCTGGTAGACCTGGATCTGCACCGACGGCTGGTTGTCCTCGGCCGTCGTGAAGATCTCGGACCGCTTGGTCGGGATCGTGGTGTTGCGCTCGATGAGCTTGGTCATGATGCCGCCCTTGGTCTCGATACCAAGCGACAGCGGGGTCACGTCGAGGAGCAGGACGTCCTTGACCTCACCCTTGAGCACACCGGCCTGCAGGGCGGCGCCGATGGCGACGACCTCGTCCGGGTTCACACCCTTGTTGGCGTCCTTGCCACCCGTCAGCTCCTTGACGAGCTCGGCGACGGCGGGCATACGGGTGGAGCCGCCGACCAGGACCACGTGGTCGATCTCGGACAGCTGGATGCCGGCGTCCTTGATGACGTTGTTGAACGGGTTCTTGCAGCGCTCGAGCAGGTCGGACGTGAGCTGCTGGAACTGGGCGCGCGTGAGCTTCTCGTCCAGGTGCAGCGGGCCCTCGGCGGAGGCCGTGATGTACGGCAGGTTGATCGTGGTCTCGGTCGAGGACGAGAGCTCGATCTTCGCCTTCTCGGCGGCCTCGCGCAGGCGCTGGAGCGCCATCTTGTCCTTGCCGAGGTCCACACCGTGACCGTTGTTGAACTGCTTCACCAGGTAGTCGACGACGCGCTGGTCCCAGTCGTCACCACCGAGGTGGTTGTCACCGTTGGTGGCCTTCACCTCGACGACGCCGTCGCCGATCTCGAGCAGCGAGACGTCGAACGTGCCGCCACCGAGGTCGAAGACGAGAATGGTCTGGTCGTCCTTGTCGAGACCGTAGGCCAGGGCGGCGGCCGTCGGCTCGTTGACAATACGCAGGACGTTGAGACCCGCGATCTCGCCGGCTTCCTTCGTCGCCTGACGCTCGGAGTCGTTGAAGTACGCGGGCACGGTGATGACCGCGTCCGTGACCTTCTCGCCCAGGTAGGCCTCGGCGTCCCGCTTCAGCTTCTGCAGCACGAAGGCGCTGATCTGCTGGGGGTTGAAGGGCTTGCCGTCGAGCTCGATCTTCCAGTCCGTGCCCATGTGGCGCTTCACCGAACGGATGGTCCGGTCCACGTTGGTCACTGCCTGGCGCTTGGCGACCTCGCCGACGAGCACCTCGCCGTTCTTGGCGAAGGCGACGACGGACGGCGTGGTCCTGGCGCCCTCGGCGTTGGTGATGACGGTGGGCTCGCCGCCTTCAAGAACGCTGACGACAGAGTTAGTCGTGCCCAGGTCGATGCCGACCGCACGTGCCATTTCGAATCCTCCATACGACTTGAGTGGAACTGGCTCAAGGATGACACGGCACTTGGCCTAACGCAACAGACCTGAGTGGAGCCCACTCAACTTTATTGTGCGCTTATGTCACCTCCCGGCCCAGGACACCGCCTCTCACACCCAGGACGTCACTCAGCTCCCGTACCGCCTCGTCGATCCCGGCCGCGCAGTCCTGCAGGACGTCATAGCCCTGGCCCCACGGATCGGGGATCGCGTCGGCCCGCGGCGAGGCCGGGGCGACCCGGCCGCGCAGTGCCGCGACCCGGGCGACGGTCTCCACGGGGGTCGCTCCCGCACCGTCCAGATCCGCGGCGAGCCGCAGGAACTCCTTGAGCGTGAAGCACCGGCGCATGGCCCGCGGTTCGAGCCGTACGGCGGCTTCGCGGTGCTCGCGTTCCATGCCGAGCACCAGGTCCGAGGCGGCGGTCAGCTCAGCGGTCAGGGGCCGCGAGGCGAAGGCTCCGACCTCACCTCCGAGCCCGGCGAGCACGGACCGGGTGGCGGCGTCCATGCCCTCCAGATGCCGCGCCTGCGTGCCCGCGCCGGGCGCCTCCGCGTCCCGGGCCCCCCTCGCGGACAGCCGCCCCCCGGGCCCCGGCCCGGGGGGGGTCCCCCCCCCCACCAACAGCACCCTCAACCGTGCCACAGCGGCCCGCCGGTGACTTCTCGCCTGTGAGCGCCGGTGACTTCTCGCCCGTGGGCGCCGGTCACTTCTCACCCGCGAGATACGACAGGGCCACACCGCTGCGCTCACGGATGGTCCGCGGCGTGGGCATCCGGTGGCGGCCGGTGACCGGGGGCTCCGCGTCGCCGTAACTCCCGTAACTCCCATACCCCTTGGACTTGGCGGTGGGGGTCATCGAGAAGACCGTCCCGAGCGTGCGCACCCCCACGGTGCGCAGTGCTTCGGCGGCGCTCTTGATCTGGTCGCGGGTGGTCTTCGCGGCGCGTACGACGAGCAGCGTGCCGTCGGCGAGCGGCGCGAGACCGACCGTGTCGGCGACGGGGAGCAGCGGGGCGGTGTCGACGATCACGGCCTCGTAGCGGTCGGCGAGTTCCTCGAGGACGTCGCTCATACGGGTCGAGGCGAGCAGCTCGGTCGGGTTGGGCGGTACGGCGCCGCCCGTCAGGACCGAGAGCCCGCCCGGGCCCTGCTGCATCACGTCGTCGATACCGGCCCGTCCGATGAGGACCGTGGTCAGGCCCGCGTCCTGGACGAGGCCGAAGGTCCTCGCGACGCAGGGCCGCCGCAGATCGGCGTCGACCAGGCAGGTGCGCACCCCGGCCTCGGTGAGCGCGAGCGCCAGGTTGGCCGCCGTGTTGGTCTTGCCCTCGCCCGGCAGCGAGCTGGTCACGACGAGCACCTTGGGCGGGTCGTCCACCTGCGTGAACTGCAGGTTGGTGCGCAGCCTGCGGAAGGCCTCGGCGCGGGCGGAGTGCCCCGCGTCCGAGTTGGCCAAGGGGTGCTGAGGGGCGTCCCGGTCGAAGGGGATCGTGCCGAGCACGGCGTGGCCGGTCAGTTCGGCGAGGTCCGTGTGGTGCTTGAGCGTGGTGTCGAGCGTCTCGAGCAGGACGACGAGCGCCCCGGCGCCCAGCAGACCGGCGAGCAGACCGGCGGCCAGGTTGAGCAGCGCGTGCGGCGAGACGGGTGCGGCGGGCACGGAGGCGTGCTCGGTCACCCCGAGGTGCACGGGCGCTTGCGGGGCGGCGGCCACCGGCGCGTAGCCGCCGTCGCCCACCCGGGCCGGACCGGCGGCCGAGGCGCCGCGCGGGGTCTCCCGCTGCTCGGCGACCTTCCCCGAGCGGGCCGCGGCCGCGTCGGCGACCTGCGCCGCGCGCTCCGGCTCCGTGTCGGAGACGGTGATGTTGATGAGCACGGTGTTGAGCGGGGCCTCCGCCTTGATCCGTTCGGCCAGCCGGCGCGGCTCCATGTCGAGCCGCAGCTCGCGCACCACGGACTCGGTGACCTGGTCGGTCGCCACGATCGCGGCGTACGACTGGACCCGGGCCTGCGAGAAGGTCTGCCCCTGGTTGAGCTGGGCGGTGTCCTCACCGCCGTGCCGGGTCGCGACGAACAGCTGCGTACGCGCTTCGTAGACCGGGGTCGAGACGGCGGTGGCGGTCCAGCCGGCCGCGATGCCGAGGACCACGACCGTGACGGCGACGGGCCACCGTCTGGCGACGATCTTCAAGAATCCGCGGAGGTCCACGGGGGTGCTCCTTGCAGGTGGGGGACGAGGCGCAGGGCGGGCGGTGTCAGGGGCGGGCGTCGCAGCCGGGTGCCGCGACGTCAGAGGCGGGTGCGCAGCCAGTCGTAGGTACGGCGCACCCCGTCGCGCAGGGCGGTCTCGGGCTTCCAGCCGAGTGCGTTGATCACGGAGGTGTCGAGCAGCTTGCGGGGCGTGCCGTCGGGCCGCGTGGTGTCCCACGCGACGGCGCCGCGGTAGCCGACGGTCTCGGCGATCAGCTCGGCGAGTTCGCGCAGCTCGATGTCCTCGCCGCAGCCGACGTTCACCGGCGCGTCACCGTCGTAGTTCTCCAGGAGGAAGAGGCAGGCCCGCGCCAGGTCGTCCACGTGCAGGAACTCGCGGCGCGGAGTGCCGCTGCCCCAGTGCGTGAGCGTGGCGTCCCCGCGCGTATGCGCCGCATGGGTGCGCTGCAGCATCGCCGGCAGGACATGGCTCGTGGTGGCGTCGAGGTTGTCGTTCGGCCCGTAGAGGTTCGTCGGCATCGCCGAGATGTACGGAAGTCCGTACTGCCGGCGCATCGCCTGGACGTGCAGCAGGCCGGCGATCTTGGCGATGGCGTACGCGTCGTTGGTGGGCTCCAGGGCGCCCGTGAGCAGGGCCGATTCGGGGATCGGCTGCGGGGCGAGCTTGGGGTAGATGCAGCTGGAGCCGAGGAAGAGCAGCCGCTCGACACCGAACTCGCGGGCGGCGTCGAGGACATTGACCTGGATGCGCAGGTTGTCGCTGAGGAAGTCCACCGGCCGGGCGGAGTTGGCGGCGATCCCGCCGACACGGGCCGCGGCGAGCACCACGACCCGGGGGCGCCGGTCGGCGTAGAGCCTGCGCACGGCGTCCCGTTCGCGCAGGTCGACCCGGTCGGATCCGTACAGCATCAGGTCCTCGAACCCTTCGGATCTGAAGTGCCTGACGAGCGCGGACCCGACGAGTCCGCGGTGGCCGGCGAGGTGCACTCGGGCGCTGCGAGGGAGTTGCACGCTTTGCGTCCTATCGGATCGTCCCGGTATGTCCCAACCATGAGATTAGTCATGTATGCGGCATTCTCCCGGTAGCGCCCTACCCGAGGAGCTCTAGTGGTGCAACCGCTGGTGGCCGTTCTGATGACCAGTCACAACCGCCGTACGACAACCCTGTCGGCCCTCGCCGCCCTGAAACGGCAGTGCGGCCTTCCGCCCGGCACGGACGTGCAGGTCTATCTGGTCGACGCGGGCAGCACCGACGGCACCGGCGAGGCGGTACGGCGCGCGCACCCGGACGTGCACGTCATGGACACCGACGACAGCGTCTTCTGGGGCCACGGGATGCGGATCGCCAGCCGCAACAGCCGGGCCGCCGGCGGACCGGCCTTCACGCACCAGCTGTGGCTCAACGACGACGTCGTGCTCGACGACGACGCGCTCGCCGACCTCCTGGCGGCCGCCGAGAAGGAGCCGGAGGCCATCGTGGTGGGCGCCGTGCACGACGGTGCCGCGACGACGTACTCCGGGCGGCGGGGCCGCAGGATGGACCTGGTCGAGCCGACCGGACGGCTCGAACCCTGCGACACGTACAACGGCAATGTCGTCCTGATCCCGCGCACGGCACGCGACCGCGTCGGCGATGTCGACAAGCGCTTCCCGCACGGGATGGGCGACTACGACCACGGCTTTCGCGCCCGCAAGGCCGGCATCGCGGCGCTGGTCGCGCCCCGCCACGTGGGCCGCTGCCCGCGCAACCCGCCCCGCACCGGCTCCCGCGAGCCGGGCATCGGCGTGCGCGAGGCCCTGCGGCGCGTCACATCGGTCCGCGAACTGCCGCCGCGGGCCTGGTGGGTGTACTGCCTGCGGCATGCCGGGCGGCGGGCACCGGTGCTGATGGTGTCGCCGTATGTGATGACGGCGGTGCGGGCGGGGACGGGGCGGTGAGGCCGGACGGGCGCACCCTGCTGTGGGTGTTCGGACTCGGTACGACAGCGGTGGCGCCGCTGCTGCCGCACGGCTACCACGGCCAGGTGCAGCGGCACCGCGAGGCCTATCTGGCGGGCTCCGAACTGCTGCTCTCCCAGGCCCTGGCCGGCGTCACCCTGCTGATCGCCGCGGCCTTGCTGCTCGGGCCGGTGGTACGCGGGCTGAGGTCCGGCGCCCCCGCACTCCCCACGCCCGGGGCCTGGGGACCGGCCGCCCACGTGGCCCTGGCCACCGCGCTGTTCGTGGCCGCGGGGATCGTCTCCGCGGCGCTGAGCGAGCACGGCTCCGTGGACCCGATGGACCTCTTCGGGGTGCTGCTGCTCGCCGCGCTCTATGTGGGTTCCCAGCAGCCCTTCCCCCAGCTGCTCGGCCAGCTCCGTGTCCTGCTGCGGTGTTTCATCTGGGGATCGCTGCTGTCCATCGCGGTCATGCCCGCCGACTGGGCCTTCCTCGCCCCGGGCGGGGCCGCCACCCGGGACTATCTGGGCACGGGCTGGGGCCAGTTCATGGGCCTGTCCGCCAACCCCAACCTGCTCGGCCCGCTGGCCGCCGTCGCGCTCCTCCTCGAACTCTGCGCGGTGGCCCGCGGCAGGGCCTGGCCCCTCCACGCCGCCGCCGCTCTGTCCGCCCTGGTGCTCACCCAGTCGCGAACGGCCTGGCTGGCCTCGGCCGCCGTGCTCCTGCTGCACACGGGTCCGCGGTTCAAGGCGGCCAAGCGGACGCTGCTCGTGCTCGGGGCGGTCGCGGCCCCCCTCCTGCTGCTCCTGCCCTGGCTGCACCTGCGGATGATCACGGCCGTCTCCGGCGTTCGGGACGCCGCACACCAAGCCCGTGGCCTGGCCTGGCGGCTGGCCTGGGAAGAGTTCCGCGAGGCACCGCTGTTCGGATACGGGCCGAGCCTCTTCGACCCCGAACACCGCACCCAGCTCTTCGGCACGGCCGACCACTGGATCGGCCAGGCCCACAACCAGTTCCTGCACACCATGGGCGCCACCGGCGTGTTCGGGCTCATCGGCCTGTGCGCCCTCGTGGCCGCGCTGATCGTGCGGGCCCGCCGGACGGCCGCAGCCACCAAGGGCCTTTCCGCGGCCCTCGTGGCGACGCTGCTCGTGGAGTGCGCCACGGAGTCCCCGTTGCGCAACCTCAACGGCCTCTCCGACCGCGTCCTGTTCGCCGTCGCCATCTGGACGGTGCTCGTCTGCCGTACGCCGTCCGAGGAGCGCGGGCCGCAGCCTCCCGCGCGCTCCGCACTCCCCCACCCCGCCGATCCACCCATGGAGCACCCATGTCCCGTACCGCGCTGATCACCGGAATCACCGGCCAGGACGGCTCATATCTGGCCGAACTGCTCCTGGCGAAGGGCTACGAGGTGCACGGCCTCATCCGCCGCTCCTCGACCTTCTCGACCACCCGGATCGAGCACCTCTACCAGGACCCGCACGAGAGCGGCGCCCGCCTGCGGCTGCACTACGGCGACCTCGCCGACGGCTCCCGTATCACCACGCTCCTCGAGCAGATCCAGCCCGACGAGGTCTACCACCTGGCCGCCCAGTCGCATGTGCGGGTCTCGTTCGACGAGCCCGAATTCACGGGTACGACGACGGGGTTGGGCACCACCCGGCTCCTCGAGGCGATCCGGATGACCGGTCTGCCGTGCCGCTTCTACCAGGCGTCCAGCTCCGAGATGTACGGCATCACGGCGCCCCCGCAGTCGGAGTCGACGCCCTTCCACCCGCGCTCCCCGTACGCGGCGGCCAAGGTGTACGCGTACTGGATCACCCGCAACTACCGCGAGGCGTACGGGATCCACGCCGTCAACGGCATCCTCTTCAACCACGAGTCCCCGCGCCGCGGCGAGACCTTCGTGACCCGCAAGATCGCCCGGGCCGCGGCCCGCATCGCGCGCGGTGAGCAGGAGCTGCTGCACCTGGGCAACCTGGAGGCCCGCCGCGACTGGGGCTACGCGCCCGAGTACGTGGACGCCATGTGGCGGATGCTGCAGACGGACACCCCCGACGACTACGTGGTCGCCACCGGCACCAGCTACAGCGTCCGCGACTTCCTGACGTTCTGCTTCGAGCACGCGGGCCTCGACTGGGAGCGCCATGTCCGCTTCGACGAGCGGTACTTGCGGCCCGCCGAGGTGCCGGACCTGATCGGGGACGCGTCGAAGGCCGAGCGGGAGCTGGGCTGGAAGGCGGCCGTGCTCACCCCGGAGCTGGCCCGGATCATGACGGACGCCGAGCTGGCCTTGCCGGCCCGGGTGCCGGCTCCCGGCGGCGGCACCCCCGCACCGCGAGCCCAGGTCTGACCCGGCCGCCGCGGATCCGTCCTATCGCGAGGCGAGCCATGGCACCCCCCACCGTCCTGCACCTCACCAACGACACCCACCCGGAGCTCCGTCTCAGCTTCGGCGAGGCCTTCCGCGCCCTGGCCGCCGAAGGCCGGCTCACGCATGTGCCTCTCGCGCCTCTCGCCCTGCCGGACACAGGACGGGAGCCGGCGCTCGCCGAGCTGCTGCGGATCGCCGAAGAGGCCCGCCCCGAGCTGCTGTTCGTGCAGTCGCCCAGCCGCTTCCCCTGGACCGGCGAGGAGGTCGCAGCGCTGCTGCGCCGCCTCGGCTCGCCCACGGTGGTGCTGTGGGAGGGCGACGCATGGGGCGGGCACAAGCCGGTGACGCGGTCGCTGGCCGCGTGGCTGGCTCATGCGGACACCGTGTTCAGCGTGGCCGTGGGGGCGCAGGCCCGCCTCTTCGGCCGGTACACCCGCCGGCCCGTGCGCTACATCGCGCAGACGGTGCCGGAGCGGCTGTGGACCGACGATCCCGTACCCCCGCCGGAGCACACGGAGTACGACGTCCTGCACATCGGCGGCCGTTATCTGCGGCTCGGCTTCGTCGAGCGCGTCGACGGCGCTCGGCAGCGCGACCGCCTCGTGCGCTCCCTGCAGCGGCTGCCCGGCTGCCGGTTCGCCACTCACGGCAGCGGCTGGCGCGGGCGCGGGGCGCTCGGTCCACTCTGCTTCGAGGAGCAGATCCATGCGCTGCGCGGGGCACGGATGAGCGTCGGCTGGGACCACTACCAGGGTTACGCGGGCTTCTTCTCCAACCGCCTGCCGATCAGCATGTTCGCAGGCCGCCCCCATGTGGCCGCCCGTCCCGCGGAAACGTCCTGGCTGCCCGGGCCCGAGTTCGGACTGCATCTCGTGGACACCCCCGCGCAGGCCGTCGCCCGGGTTGCCGAGCTCCTGGGGGCGGACCCCGCCGAGCTGCACGCGGCCGGTCTGGCGGGACACGCCTGGGTGCGCGACCGGCTCACCAACCTCAACGCCCTGCGCCACATGCTCTGTCCGCACCTCGACGTCCCCGCGCCCCCGGCCGATCCGTGGCAGGCGATCGCCGCCATGGACCCCGCGGCACGGGCGCCCCAGCCGGTATGAGCCGCCGTGTCCTGGGCGGTTTCGCCTGGTCGGTGGCCGGGTCCCTGGCAGCGGTCGTCGTCCTGCTCGGCTATACGGCGGCCACGGCCCGCCTGGTCGACCCCGGGTCCTTCGGCCGGTATGCGCTGGCCTGCACCGTCAGCGCGCTCTTCGGCCACGTCGCCAACGCGGGCCTCGCCACCTGTCTGCTGCGGGCCGAGCGCCTGACGCGGCCGCTGGTGCGCAGCGCCCTCACCACCGGCGTGGTCACCGGCACAGGCTGCGCGGCGGTGGTCCAGGTGGCAGCCTGGGCGCTCACGCCCGTCACCGACGCGGAGACCGCACGGTTCGTCCAGCTCCTGGGCGTACAACTGCTGTTCCAGCCCCTCGGCGGTGCGCTGCTCGCCGTGCTGCGGCGGGCGGGCCGGGCCCGTGGGGCGGCGCTCATCGAGGTCGCCGGACAGGTGCTCGGCTGCGCGGCCGGGATCACGCTCCTCGCCGCGGGCTGGAGTCCGTGGGGGCTGGTGACGGCGGCGCCGGTCGCGTCCCTGACCGTGCTCGTCGGGGTGTTCCTCTCGGGTGCACTGCGGGCGCTGCCCGGCGGACCCCCCGTACCGGTACGCGAACTGCTCGGCCAGTCGGGCTTCTTCGCCGGGTACGGCATGGTGCAGTCCGTCACCAACAACGCGCCCTTGTGGTGCGCCGGGGCCTTCTTCGGACCGGTGGCCGCGGGCTGGTTCTCGCGGGCCTCGCTCGCCACCGGCATCCCGCTGACCGCCCTGGCCCAAGGGCTGCAGCGCGCGAGCGCACCCGAGCTGGCGGAGGCCCGGGCGCGCGGGCGCGGGGTGCTGCCGCGCCGGGCCGCGAGCGATCTGCTGTGCGTGACGTCGGGTGCCGCCTTCGTCGGCTTCGGTGCCGTCGCCGCCACCGGCCCCGACTGGCTCCTCGTGCTGCTCGGACCCGGCTGGGACGGTGCGGCCGCACTGCTGCCGGCGCTCGCCCTCGGTGCGGCCTGCGCGCTGCTCTGCTCCACCGGCAACTCGCTCGACCAGGTCCGCCGAGCCGCCCGCGCCTCCCTCGTCTCGCAGTCGGCTGTCATCGCCACCACCGCTGCGACGGTCGCCGTGGCGGCCGGCACCCGCAGCCTCACGGTCCTCGCGCTGGCCTCCGCGGCACCCGCGGTGGGCCACGCGGTCCAACTGCGCCGCTGGCAGCGGGCATCGGTGCTTTCCGCCGGTCCACTGCTGCGCGCGCATCTGGTCCACGCCTCGCTCGGCCTCGCGCTGTTCGCGGCCGGACGCGGGGCCGCACACCTCGGGCCCGCTCCGGCCGGCCTGAGCGACCAGCTCGTCCGCGCCTGTCTGTCGACGGCCGCCGTCCTCGCCTTCGCCGCGCTCTGCGGGTGCTTCGCACGGCAGGTGCCCGCTGTCCAAGCCGTACGGGCCCGCGGGGTGTTCCGCACCGACGGGCCCTCTCAGGAGGTCGTATGCGTATCGGCATGACCGGACCGGTGGATCTCGGCCCGCTCCGGGGAGCCCTGCCTCCCGGTCTGCCGGAGGTATACCCCGGCCCGTCCACCGGCTGGCTGGCGCGCACCTGGTGGGAGCAGGGCCATGACGTCACCGTCGTGGCGCTCAGCTCTCAGGTGCGTGAGCAACGCGCGTACGGGGAGGGCTCGTTGCGGCTCGTTGTGGTGCCGATGCGGGAGCACGGCCGCGCGCGGGACATGTTCCGCGCCGAGCGCCAGGGGATCGGCGCGGCTCTGCGGGACCTTTCCCTGGACGTGGTGAGCGCGCACTGGACCTACGAGTTCGCGCTCGGCGCCATCGCCTCGGGGCTGCCCACCTGTGTCACCGCGCGGGACACCCCGCTGCGCTACGCCTGGGAGATGCGCAGCGCCTACCGCTGGTGGCGGCACACGATGGCCGTGCCCGCGACCCGCAGGGCGACCGCCGTGAGCGCCAACAGCCCGTACACCGCTGCCCACTTCCGCCGCTTCCTCGGCGTCCGCCGACCGATCGAGGTCATCCCCAACGCCGTACGCACCGACGCACTGCCCCTGCCGCGGTCCCCCGCGCCGGACGGCTCCCCGGTGTTCGCCACGGCCTCCCAGGGCTGGGGCCGCTGGAAGAACACCGTGGCCGCGCTGCGGGCGTTCGATCTCGTACGGGAGCGGCTGCCCGGGGCCCGGCTCGTCATGTTCGGAGCGGGACACGGACCGGACGGACCGGCCGCGACGTGGGCGCGGGCCCACGGGTTCGCCGCCGGAGTGGAGTTCGCCGGTGCGCTGCCGCACGCCGCCATGCTCGAACGGCTCGCGGCCGAGGCACACGTCCTCGTGCACCCGTCCCGTGTCGAGTCCTTCTCCATGATCTGCGCGGAGGCGATGGCCCTCGGCATCCCCGTGGTGGCGGGCCGCAGGAGCGGGGCGGTGCCGTGGGTGGTCGCCCGGGCCGGTCACCTCGTGGACGTCGACCGGCCCGATCTGATGGCCGAGGCGATGCTCCGGCTCGCGCTCGACGAGGAACACCGGCGGGAACTGGGTGAGTTCGGCCGCAGACGCGTGCGCACCCACTTCTGCCTGGACGACACCGCCCGGGCGTACACCGACTGGTTCGCCCGCACACTCCGCCTGCCCGCTGTGGAGGAAGCCCGATGACCGCACCGCCGCTGGTGCTTCAGCTCAGCAACGACGTACGCGACGACGGACCCGACAACCGCTTCGTCCGTGCCTTCGCCGAGCTCGCCGCCGAGGGCCTGCTCCGCCACCGCTACCTCGCCCCGGCGGTCACCCCCGTCGATCTACGCGAGCTCGCCGAGGCGGAACCGCCCGCCCTGGTCCTGGTCCAGTCCCCGCAGTCACGCTCCTGGACGGACCGGCAGATCGACGAACTGCTCGGCGCACTCGGCGGGCCCCCGGTCCTGGCCTGGGAGGGCGACGCATGGGGCGGCCCGCTCAAACGGCCGCGGGAGAGCAATCTGCGGTGGCTGAGGCGCTCTTCGGCGATCCACAGCGTGGCGGTGGGCGCGCAGGCGGACCTGCTGCACCGCGCCACCGGAGTGCCGGTGCACTACGTCCCGCACGCGGCGCCACTGCGGTTCTGCGCCGACGGCGAGGACCCCGGACCGACCGGCTCGCGGGTCGCCTTCCTCGGCACCCGGCGTACCTTCCTCGGCGTCGAGCTGCTGCCCGATGACGGCGAACGCCTCGCGCTGGTACGGCTGCTCGCCCGCACCGAGGGCTGCGAGCTCGCGGTGTACGGACGCGGCTGGGGGCGGAAGCCGTACGCGTACGGCGGCGTGCCGTTCCTGGGTCAACTCGCCGTCATGCGCGACGGGTTGATCACCGTCGGCTGGGACCGCTACCGCCACCACACCGGCTACGCCTCCGACCGCCTGGCCATCTCCCTGTGCTCGGGCCGCGTCCATGTCACCTCGCGCCAGCCGGGTCTCGACTGGTTGCCGGGCCCCGAGGACGGGCTGCACCTTTCCGGTACACCCCGTGAAGCAGCCGACACCGTACGGCAGTTGCTGACCGAAGGGCCCGATGAGCTGCTCGCCCGTGGCGCACGGGCCCGTGCCTGGGTCCGCGCACACCTCACGGAGACCCACGTTCTGCGCCACATCCTCGCCCCGCGTCTGGGGCTCCCGGTTCCTTCCGTTCCATGGGCCACAACGGCCCTCGCCCCCTCGATCCGGCAGGTGTCATGACATTCCTCCGGCGGTTCGCCGCACCCCTGATGCTCGCCCTGCTGCTGGCCGGCTTCCAGAGCGCGACCGCGCTGCAGAACTGGGGTTTCTCCAACGACAGTTACCGCTACACCCGGGCCTCGTACGAATTTCTCGGATTGCCCCGGGACGCGGCTCAGGAGAAGGCCCGTGACGCCTACTGCGCCTCAAGGCCGGGACCCGCCTCCTGCGTGGAGGCCAACCCGGACGGCCTGAAACCCGACCACCCCCGCTACGAGCGGATCTTCGACACCCGGCCCGGCTACCCGCTGCTCGCCGCACCCTTCATCGCGGCGTTCGGGGCGCTCAAGGGTCTGTGGGCCCTGTCGTTCCTGCTGACGGTGGCCTCCGGCCTGCTCACGTACCGGCTGCTGCGCATCGGCGGCGTGAACCGCCTGCCCTCGCTGGCGGGCGAGGCCGTGCTGCTTGCGGGCGGTCCGGGCTACTGGGGTGGCCGGTCGCTCGCCGACAGTCTCGTCACCCCGCTCGTCCTGGTCTGCGGCCTCGGTGCCGTACGACTGCTCGGCGGGCGGCACAAGGCGGGGCTCGGCGTCCTGGCGGCCGGATGCGCGGGTCTGGCCCTGACCAAGTACTCCACCGCCCTGCTGTTCGCCGTCTGTCTGGCCGTGGCAGGTGCGCTGTGCTGGTGGCGTGCGGCCCTGCGCACCGGCCGGTACCGCGCACTGCGGACACTGACCGCGGCAGCGGCGGGCGCGGCAGGGACGGTCGCGGTGGTCACCGCACTGCTCGGTCTGCCGGCCGCGAGCGAGACCATGCAGGACACGCTCACCCGCTACTTCACCCGGCCCGACGTGGCCGATCCGGTGCGCGGCATGCTCGCGCTCGAGGCCTCGTACTGGCCGACCTGGTTCCACTTCAACGCCGGCTTCGCCATCCTGCTCGGCATCTGTCTGTGGACGCTGTGGCGCCACCGCCCACAGCTCCTGCCGATCGCCCTGGCCACCGCCCTGACCGGGCTCGGTACCGCCCTGGCGCATCCGCTCCTGGAAGAGCTCGACCGCCTCTGGGTCCTCGCCTGGGTGCCGATCGCCCTCGGAGTCCCCGTACTGGGCGAGACGCTGCGGAAACGGGGCGCGGCCACCCTGCCGGCAGCCCGCCGCGACGCCGCCCCGGATCCGCGCCTGCCCGCATCGCTGCACTGACGCGCGACGGGCCGCCCCGCGGAGCGGGCCGGGCCGCCCGCGGCGGGGGGGGGGCAGGGACTCTCGGAGG
>NZ_JAEIMH010000083.1:34765-39890 GCF_016464295.1 Streptomyces sp. N35
CCCGCGCGTGCGCGCCCTGACGCGCGACGCCCCGCCGGGAGACCCGGGCGCCCCGCACGGCGCGGGGGAGAGCTCAGGACTTCTCGAAGTACGGGCGGTCGCGCTGCCCGTCCTTGTCATACGCGTTGTAGAGGTGCCGCGGCAGTGGCTTGTCCTCACGCAACGCCTTGAACAGAGCGCGCGCCTCGTCCTCGACCGGCTCGTAACGGCCGACGTAGTCCGGGTGTTCGGTGGCGGGCAGCGTCACCGTCCTGATCGCGTGCGGGGGCAGGCTTCGGGCGCCGCTCAGGAGCGAGTACAGCTCGGCGGGCGAGTCCATTCCGTCGTCCGCGGTCAAGGACGAGGTGACGGCGTCGAGCACGGGATAGAGCCTGGTCGGCGAGGTGAGTGTGCCGGCGTCGATCACCTTGCGGCTCAGGTCCCGCATGAACTGCTTCTGCCGCTCGATGCGCTGCAGATCGCTTCCGTCGCTCACCCCCAGACGCGTCCGTACGAAGACGAGCGCCTCCCTGCCGCTCAGGAGCTGCCGTCCCGGCCGCAGGGTGACGCCGTAGTCCGGGTCGTCCACCGACTCGTGCACGGTGGCGGGCACATCGACCTCGACTCCGCCGACGGCGTCGGTGACCTTCATGAACCCGGAGAAGTCCACCACCAGGTGATGGTCGACGCGGATGCCGCTCAGCTTCTCGAAGGTCCGGATGGTGCAGGAGGCACCCGCCCGCTCGTACGCCCAGTTGAACTGGGCGTACTCGGCCGACGTGCGGTTGCCTTCGGCCGTCAGACAGGCGGGGATGTCGACCATCAGATCGCGCGGGATGCTCGTCATCGACGCGGAGCGCCGGTCCGCGGACAGATGCAGCAGCATCGTGGTGTCCGCCCGGGTCGAGCCCCAGCCGGCCTGGCTGTCGGTGCCCAGGAGCAGGATGTTCTGCGCCTTGCCCGCCTTCGCGGGGCGTGAGCCGTGGTCCGCGCGCAGGGCGCGGGCCGTGGCCTCGTCGGTGCGGATGTTGCTGTCGAGGCGCGCGTAGAGCAGTCCGCCGGCGAGGACGGCGAGGACGAGCAGGCCCCCGCATACGTAGCCGGTACGGCGCAGCAGCCGGGAGCGGCGCGAGGATGCGGGCATCACTCAACCACCGTGGGTGAAGAGGAAGTTGGCGTAGAACGCCGGCGGGACGAAACCCTCGCCCGCCGGCACGGCTCCGCCCCGGCCCAGATGACGCACCGTCCGGTAGCCGAACTCCGCGGCGGTGGCGCGCAGCCGCTCGAGGGCGGGGGCGTCCAGGCACTCGGCGATGATCGCGGGACGGCGGGTGGTGAGCAGCCCCGCCATGCCGCGCAGGATCTGCGGCTCGAACCCCTCCACGTCGATCTTCACCAGGTCGACGGGGAGGTCGCCGGCGATCGCGTCCGCCGTGCTCACCTCGACCTCGACACTGTCCACGGCGGCGGGCTCCACGTTCAGGGACGCCGCCGTGGTGTCGTAGGGGATGGTCAGGCGCGCGCGGCCGGGTGCGTCGGAGAGCGCCTTCTCGACGACCGTCACACGGTCGCCGAGACCGTTGAGTTCCAGATTGCGGCGCAGCATCGGCAGCGTCGCCGGGTTGGGCTCGAAGGCGAGGGCGCGCAGCCGGGGGTTCGCCTGGCAGGCGAGCAGCGTGTAGATGCCCGAGAACGCGCCGATGTCGAGGAAGCAGCGCGCCGAGCGGGCCAGGTCGAAGAGCACCGGCTGGGTGCTCTCCTCCCAGTCCCGCAGATCGGTCCACACCACCCAGCGGGCCATGATGTCCCGCTCGGCCGCTTCGTACTGGAACTCGCTGCCGTCCGGGGCGTGTACGGTCCAGCGGCCGGTGGGCTGCAGTCTGCGCCAGACGGGCCGGGGGACCATTCCACGCAGCGCCGCCGCCCGGGCCGCGCGCTGCAGTCCGGGAGCGAGGCGTACGGTGCCACGGCTGGTGCGTACGGCTTCGAGCAGACTCATGATCGGCTCCTCCTTGCGGGTCGGACCGGTTCGGGGCTGTGGGGCGCGAGGGCGCTGGTGGAAGAGCGGCCGCCGGTACGGGACTTGGGTTCAGCGAGGGCGAGCAACCCCTCCGCGCCTCCGGCGAACCGCACGGCCATCTCCTCGACGGTGTAGCGCGTGGCGTCGCAGCGGCACGCACGGCGCAGCCGCGCCAGCTCCCGCGGGCGGCAGAGCAGTTCGGCCACTACGCGCGCATACGAGTCGTCCTGGGCCACGACGGCGTTCCGCCCGTGCTCCAAGTAGCCGAACTCCGGTCCGTGGAAGGCCCAGGGCGTCGTGACGAGCGGGGTGCGCAGGGCGAAGGAGTCCACGGCGCACAGACCGACCGCACCCGGCACGAGCATCACGTCCGCGACGGCACCCAGCCGCGCCTTGCGGACAGGGTCGACCGGCCCCACGTACACCGCGGCGGGGCTCGACTCGACGAGGGCGCGCTGTCGGCCGTCGCCCGCGACCAGGAGCCGGAAGCCGGGCAGCCGTTCGGCGATCCGGTCGGCCGCGGCGAGCAGGAACGGGATGCGCTTCAGCTCGTCGACGGCCCCGATGTACAGACCGGTGCGCCCGGGCAGCAGGCCGTACCGCTGCCGCAGGGCGTCCGCCTCGCCCTCGGTGACCTGGTCGCGGGCGGTGGCCAGGGCCGTGGTGTCCAGGGAGTTCTGCACCACGGTGATCCGCTGCCGCGGCAGGCCCGCCCGCTCGGCGTACGCGCCGCCGGCCTCGGTGTAGGCGAAGAACCAGTCGGCCCGGCGGGTCAGTGCGGACTTCGCACCGCGCTCGAGCCGGCCGTGCGCGGTGACGTGGTTGTGGCCGTGTCCCCACAGGCCGATCGGCACACGCCGGCGGGCCAGCAGCGGATAGGTGCGCAGGTTGTGGAGGGTCTGCGGCAGGACGAGCGCGTCGTTGGCGCGGGCCAGAGCGCCCAGACCGCGGTGCCAGACCAGTTCGCGCCCGGCGATGGGGAGCACGCGCTGGCGCAGCGGTGTGGCGCCGGGCATCAGAAGTTCGTCGCCGCGCGCGATCGAGATCCCGGTCGGCCGGCCGTGCGCCACGGTCAACTCGATGTCCCTGCCGCGCAGTTCCCGGTGCAGGTGCTCCAGGAACGGAACGCGGTACGCCGTCAGATACGGCAGTACGAACGCGATCCGCCGGGTCACTCCCCGGGCTCCCTTGCGTCGGGGTCCTTGAAGAGCACCAGATCGCACTGCAGCATCTGCCCGCTCGCCGGATCGGTGAAGCCCGGGACGACCGACATCAGGGTCATGCCGAACTTCTTCTGTGCGTGCGCGAGCGCGTCGTTGAAGAGCAGGCCGCCCTCGTACAGCGGGACGAGGGAGGTTTCCAGCTGGAGGCCGGCGATCTCGTCGGCGATATCGCCGAGTCCGCGCAGGACATGGGCCTCGAAGCCCTGGACATCCAGCTTGAGGAAGATCCGCTCACCGGGGGCCGTGACCTGTTCCCACAGGCCGTCCAGGCGCCGGACCTCGGCGTTCTGGCGGCCGGTGTAGGCGGCGTGCGGGGCGGCGTCGCGGTGGCGCGGGAGCATCGGCAGGACGGAGCTCGATGCGCCGGAGTTGCCCGCGACGTTCATGACGGTGGTGCCGTCGGTGTCCCCCAGCGCGTACGGCAGGACCGTCCAGCGGTCGTCCTCCTGCGAGGCGGCGAGGAGATCTGTGCGCGGTCCGGTGAGCGGTTCGAAGGACACGATGCGGCCGTCGAAGCCGGCGGCGCGCAGCATGGAGCCGTAGCCGCCCGCGTGGGCGCCGACGTCGAGCACGGTGTCGATCTCGAAGCGGCGCAGGAGCTGGACGAGTTGAGGTCCCGACCAGCTGCCGGGGTAGCGGCAGATGTCGATGCCGAAGCGCTGGACGGCGCGGCGGGTGCGGTGCAGAAGCGTGGTCATGGCCGGTGGCCCTTCCTCGGGGTACGGAATGTCGCCAGCAGGAACCGCGGATGCCCCCACAGCACCCGCCGCCACAGCCGCCGCGGCTCGCTGCACAGCCGGAACAGCCATTCCAGGCCGGTGCGTTGCATCCACCCGGGCGCCTGCGGCTTGTTCCCGGAGACGAAGTCGAAGGCGGCGCCGACCGCGACGTAGACGGCCGGGTGCAGGGCGGCGAGGCGGGCGGCCTCGTGGTCCTGCTTGGGGGTGCCGAGGCCGAGCCAGACGATCTGGGCGCCGGACGCTGCGATACGGGCGCTCTGCGCGGCGCGTTCTTCGCCGGTGAGGTCGCGGTAGGGCGGGGCCTCGGTGCCGACGATCCGTGCGCGCGGACAGCGCGCCTTCAGCTCTGCGGTGAGGGCGTCGAGGACCTCGCGGGTCGAGCCGAGGAGGTAGTGGCGCAGGCCCACCGCCTGGCCCGTGGCGAAGACGTCGAGGAAGAGGTCGGGTCCGTAGACCCGCGCGCGGGGCAGTGTGCGGTCGCGGTGCAGGAGACGGTTGGCCCACACCACGCCTTGTCCGTCGGGCAGGTTGAGGGTGGCCGCGCGAAGGAGCCGGTGCAGGTCCGGGTCGGTGTCGGCGAGGGCGAGCGTGTACGCGTTGCACAGGTGCACATCGGCGGCCGCGCCCTGCGCCGCGAGCCGGACGACCGCGGCCGCGCCCTCGGCCGGCGTGATCGCCGCGATGGGGACGCCCGCGCAGGGCACGGTGGCGGCGGCCACCGCCGGGGGCAGCGCCGGCGGAGGGCCGGTGTGGAGAGCGGTCATGGACGGGGGCCCCTCTGGCCTCGGTGGTGGCGTCGGTGTGCCGACATGTCAGCCCTCCGGCCTCGGTGATGACGTCCGTGAGCCGACATGTCAGCCCTCCGGCCTCGGTGATGACGTCCGTGAGCCGGCATCTCAGCCCCTCGCCAGGTCCGCCGTGGTGTGCCGTGCGCCCGGCTGGGCGCGGCGCGCGGCGAGCACGGTGCGGGTCAGGGCGGCGAGCCCGCGGCGCGTACGGCCCGTCGGCGGGGCGGATTTGGGAGCGTGCCGGGGCGCAACCGGACGCCCTGCGGCGGGAGTTGAGGGCGTGCGGCCGGCCCCTGCGGGCAGGGGCGGGCGGGTGCCGCCCGCCGGCGCGGGCGAGCGGCTGGGGGCGGGGACGGAACGGGCCGGCGCGGGGGG
>NZ_JAEIMH010000084.1:0-13218 GCF_016464295.1 Streptomyces sp. N35
CGTGGCGCCGGCGGCGGGCTCTCCCCCCCCCCCCCCCCCTTCCCGAACCCGGGCCCCCGCCCCGCACCCCGCATCCGAACTTCGTTCGGATCTCCTCAAACGCCGGAGGGGCTGAAAGCAGAGGCTGGAGGCTACCTCAGCGGGTGGCGGGACCGAGTTGCTCGGGCAGCGGCGCCCCGTGCACCACGATCAACCCCGACACCGCACGGGTCAGCGCCACGTACAGGCGGCGCAGGCCGGTGCGTTCGTCCGGTTCGGCGTCGACGACGGCCGAGGGTTCGTCGAGCACCACGTAGTCGTACTCCAGACCCTTGGCCAGCGAGGCAGGGACCAGGGTCAGGCGGGTGTCGGGGGTGGTCTCCTCGCCGGGGCCCAGGTAGCCGAGGCCCGCCTCCTCAAGTGCCGCCGCCAGGACGGGAATCCGCGCGTCCGCCGCGATCAGTCCGGTCGAGCCCTCGTGCCGCAGGGACTCCACGCACGCCGCCACCACATCGGCCTCGGACGAGGACGAGGACGAGGACGAGGAC
This sequence comes from Streptomyces sp. N35, assembly GCF_016464295.1. NCBI lineage: Bacteria > Bacillati > Actinomycetota > Actinomycetes > Kitasatosporales > Streptomycetaceae > Streptomyces > Streptomyces sp. N35. The sequence continues at coordinate 528 of NZ_JAEIMH010000084.1, forward strand.
GAGGACGATTCACCTACGGGACGCACGGACAGGGACCCGGGCGACTCACGCACCGACGAGACCTCCGCAAGCCCGGGCGCGATCGACGGCAGCAGACGCGAGGCGTACGCGATCACCTCGCGCGGCACACGGAAGCCGGCCGTGAGCTCCTCGATCACGGCCTCCCGCTTGCCGAGATGCATCAGCGCCTCGTCCCAACTCCGCGTGGCCCAGGGCGTCGTACCCTGCGCCAGGTCACCGAGCACGGTCGCCGACCCCGTGGTGCAGCGCCGCCCCACCGCCCGGTACTGCATCGGGGACAGGTCCTGCGCCTCGTCGAGGACGACATGGCCGAGGGAGTGCGTACGCGTGACCAGATCCGCCACCTCGTCGATCAACACCGCGTCCGCGTCCGACCACTTGGCACTCTTCGCCGAGCGCGCGGGCTTCGCCCACAGAATGGCCTTCTGCTCCTCGTCGCCGAGCACACCCTCGGCATGCGCCGCGAGGAAGTCCGCGTCGGACAGCAGCCGCAGCACCAGCTTCGCGGGGTCGACGGGCGGCCAGATCTCCTTGACGGCGGCCTTCACGGCCGCATTGCGCGCGACCGCGTCCTGCACCCGGTCGTCCGGCGCCTCGCCGGCCTGCTCCATCCGTACGAGCACGGCGTGCGCGATCCGCTGCGGAAGGGCCTCGCGTGCGGCGCCGTAGCGGATGTCGCGGTCCAGCAACTCCTGGACGATCTCCTCCAGTTCGTACGACGGGATGCGCCAGCGCCTGGACCCGCGTACGACCATCAGCGCCTCGGTCGGCAGCGTGACGTGCGAGCGGACCGCGCGGCGCAGCACCTCGGCCATCCGCGCGTCCCCCTTGACCAGGGCCGTCTCCGCCGCGTCGGCCCCCCGCACCTCGACATGCGCGACCAGATCGTCCACGGTCGCCTGCTGCACCTCCAACTCGCCGAGCGCGGGCAGCACTTGCTCGATGTAGTGCAGGAAGGACTTGTTCGGCCCGATGACGAGGGTGCCGGTGCGGGCGAGCCGCTCGCGGTGCGCGTAGAGGAGGTACGCGACCCGGTGCAGACCGACGGCCGTCTTGCCCGTGCCCGGGCCGCCCTGGACACAGACCGTCCCGCCGAGGCCGCTGCGGACGATCTCGTCCTGCTCGGGCTGGATCGTCGCCACGATGTCGCGCATCGGACCGACGCGCGGTCGCTCGATCTCCTGCTGCAGCAGCTTGCTCGTCTGCTCCAGCTCGGCGGGGTCGGAGAGGCGTTCGTCCTCGTACGCGGTGATCTCGCCGGCCGTGTAGCCGAAGCGGCGGCGCAGCGCGACGTCCATCGGCTTCTGCTTGGAGGCCTGGTAGAAGGGCTGCGAGACGGGCGCACGCCAGTCGATCACCATCGGGTCGCCGTCGGCGTCGTGCACGTGCCGGCGCCCGATGTAGAACTGATCGCCGGCCGCGCCCTCCGCCTCCTCGGCGCCCACGGTGTGCAGATAGGTGAGCCGGCCGAAGAACAGCGGGGTGTGCGCGAGGTCGGCGAGCGCCTTGATGCGCTCGTCGATCTGGTGCTGGAGGACAGCCGCGTTGACCCAGTTCGCGGTGACATCGCGGATGTCGAGCCCCTCGGCGTCCTCGCGCATCGCGCGCAGGGCGGCGCGGGATGCGGCGAGATGGGTGCGTTCACGGGCCAAGGGATCGTCGTGCACGGGCACAGCAGGGCCTCCAACCAGGGCGTACGTCACAGGGTGGACCCCCGGTTTCCGGCCGGGAGGCGGCACTCCGCTGGTGCTACGGAGGCGGGAAGCGGGACCCACGGTGGTGCGCTGGGCGGGGTCCGGGCAGACGGAGAAGCTTAGATCACGGGGTCGGGGCGGGGCCAACTCATTTTCCGGGCGCTTTCCCGTCGACCATTCCCCGCGCCCTCCACACCGCCCATTTCCCGGCCCCTCAAGCCCCCGTCTCTACCCAAAGGCGGAGACCGTCCCCTATGGGGATGAGGGTCGGGTTCAGCCCCCAGGTCGATGTCCGATATAAGGGCCCTCGTCCATCCTTGAGTACATGAGCAGCGCAACCTTCCACCCAGCCCCCGTCCGCCCCGGAACGCCGAGCGGAGCCACCGCGACCGGCGTCCGGCACACCCACCACCTCGGCAACGCCCTGCGGGCCGTCAAGGTCTTCACCCGCGCGGCGATAGACGTGGCGATCCTCGGCGAGTACGCGCAGGACACGGGCGTCGTCCGCCACCGCAGGTGATCGCCCACACCCGCCGCCACAAGTGACTGCCCCACACACCCGCCGCCGCACGTGACCGCCCCGTACGCCGCCGCGAGCAATCCCTTCACACGGCAAGTAGTCATCGCCGTACGGAGGGTGACTCTGCGCTAAGGTCACGCGCGTGATCCGCCGGACTGTGACCTTCCGCTCGCCGACCGTGACCAGCTCGGGCCTTCTGCTCACGGTCTCCGTACTGGCGCTTGCCGCACTCTGCGTGGCCCGGCGCATCCCGATGGCCGACACGCTCGTGTACCGCGCCGAGGGCGCCGCCGTGATGCACGGCACCGATCTGTACGGCTTCACCGTCACCGAGTGGGCCCTGCCCGCGACGTATCCGCCGTTCGCCGCGATCCTCTTCGTCCCGACGACCTGGCTGCCGCTGCCGGCCCTCAAGTTCGCCTTCGTGGCGGGCAACGCCCTGCTGCTCGCCCTGCTGATCCAGCTCTCGGCACGCTTCGCCCGGCTCCCCCTGACCCGCCCGCTCCTGTACCTGGCCGTGGCGGTGGGCCTCTGGCTCGAACCGGTCTTCCAGACCCTGCTGTTCGGCCAGATCAACCTGGCCCTGATCTGCCTGATCCTGTGGGATCTGAACCGCCCGGCGACCGCGCTCGGCAAGGGCTTCGCGCTCGGTGTCGCGGCCGGCGTGAAGATCACCCCGGCCGTCTTCATCGTCCATCTCCTGCTCACCCGCCAACTGCGCGCCGCCGCCACCGCCTTGGCGTCCTTCACAGGCACGGTGCTGCTCGGCGCGCTGGTCCTGCCCTCCGCGAGCGTCGACTTCTGGACCCGCCGCCTCTTCGAGACCGACCGCGTCGGCAAGGCCTGGATCGTCGACAACCAGTCGCTCCAGGGCCTGATCGCCCGTGCGCTCGGCGACCCCGCACCGGGACTCCTGTGGCTGGTGCCCGCGATGCTCACCGCGGCCTGCGGCCTGTGGCTCGCCGCCCGGGTCCATCCCCGAAGTCCCGCCTGGGCGCTGCTGATCACCGCGTACACCGCGCTGCTCGTCTCCCCCATCAGCTGGTCCCATCACTGGGTGTGGTGCGTCCCGCTGCTCGCGCTGCTGCTCGCCGAGGGGCGCCCGCGGATCGCCCTGGCCGTGGCCGCCGTCTTCACGGCCCGCAGCTTCTGGGTGCTGCCCCACCAGGGCGACCTCGACCTTCACCTCCCGTGGTGGCAGCAGCCTCTGGCCTCCCCGTACGCCCTGCTCGCGCCGGCGCTGCTGGCGTGGGCGGCCCTGCGCCTGCGCCGCCCTGAGTACCCGTACTCACCGCTCATTGAGCAGCGCACCGGATCCCCGAAGGCCTCCGTCCCGCTTGGATAGAGCCATGACGAGCGACGGAGCGACCCCGACGAGCACCACCGTCACCACGACCGCCACCACGACCGCCGCCACCACGCCGGTCAAGCCCACGACTCTGCGCGTCCTGGCGGGCGTCGGCATGGCACTCGTCGCGCCCGTGTGGTTCCTGTGCGCGATGCTCGCGGTGTTCGACGCGTACCAGGGCCGGGGCAGCGCCGGCCCGCTGGTCGACGCCGGTTTCGCCCTGCTCTGGCCGGCCTTCTTCGTCGGCGTCTTCGCCCTGGTCATGCCGGGCGAGAGCGTCACGCCCAAGGTGCGCGCCCGGGTCGTCCGCGCCCAGTACGCACTGCTGCTGCTCGCGCCCCTGCTGATCCTCCTGGACGGCGACGCTTAGTCAGCCGCGCGGCCCTCGTACGGCCGACCCTCAAGACGCTGGGACATCTTTCCGAGGCTTGGGGATATTCAGACGCTCGTCGGATCTTCCTAGAGTTACGGCAACGAAGGCGCACCGCACTCGCGGGGAGCGTCAACCCGTGACTGATTCAAGGGAGTTCACCATGCGTGCAGTGCTGCAGCAGTCCTTCGGCGGGCCCGAGGTACTCCAGGTGACCGAGACGGACAAGCCGGCCCCGCTCGGCGGCGAGGTGCTCGTGCGGGTGCACGCCGCCGGGGTGAACCCGGTCGATGTGGCGGTCCGGGCCGGCGCCCTGCCCCTGCTCGGCCAGCCGCCGTTCGGCGTCGGCTGGGACATCTCGGGTGTGGTCGAGGAGGCCGGCCCCGGGGCCCGGTTCAAGCCGGGGGACGAGGTGTTCGGGATGCCGTTCTTCCCGCGGGCCGCCACCGCATACGCCGACTACGTCGCCATGCCGTCCCGCCAAGTCGCCCGCAAGCCCGCCGCCTTGACCCATATCGAGGCCGCCGCCGTTCCCCTGGCGGCCCTCACCGCCTGGCACGGCCTGGTCGACGCGGCCCGGATCCGCCCGGGGCAGCGGGTCCTGGTGCACCGCGCCGCCGGTGGTGTCGGCCACTTCGCCGTGCAGATCGCCAAGGCCCGCGGCGCCCATGTGACGGCCCTGGCCGGTGCCGCGAACCACGCGTTCGTACGGGAGTTGGGCGCCGACGAGGTCATCGACCACCGCACCACCGACTACACCGAGGCCGCAGACGACCTCGACGTCGTCTTCGACTCCAGCTCCGAGGGCGTGAACGCGCTGAAGGTCCTCAGGCCCGGCGGCACCCTCGTGAGCATCATGGAGCACTGGAACAAGGACCTCGCGGCACGCGTCGAGGCCGCGGGACGGCAGTTCGCCGGGGTCTCCGTCGAGCCCGACTACGCCTCGCTCGAAGCGATCGCCGCCCTGATCGACGAGGGCCGGATCCGTCCGCACGTTTCGCAGACGCTGCCGCTGGAGGAAGCCGCGAAGGCCCACGAGCTGGTCGGCTCGGGGCACACCCGCGGCAAGGTGGTGCTCCAGGTGGCCGCTTAAGCTGCGGGAGCGGCGCGAGAGGTGCGAGAGGCGCGAGAGGCGCGAGAGACGGAAGGGGCGGACACATGGACATCCTCAGCGAGGCCCTGGCCTCCATGCGCACCGGCCAGCCGGTGTCCGTCCGCACCAGCGGCAGCGCCCCGTGGGCCATGAGCCTGCCGCCCGTCTCCGGCTCCGGTTTCCATGTGGTGCTCTCGGGGGCCTGCTGGCTGACTCCCCTCCAGGGGTACGAGGGAGAGCCCGTGCATCTGCGGGAAGGCGATGTGGTGTTCCTGCGGGACGGCTGCGGAGCCATCCTCGGCGACCACCCGGACACACCGCCGCAGGTGCCGCACGACGCGGAGTTCGCCCCGGGGGCGCCGCTCGGGACAGTGCGGGTCGGCGAGGACGGTGGCGAGCGCGCGGATCTGATCTGCGGCTACTACCACCTCGACCAGGCCCGCCCCCATCCGCTGGTGAGCCGGCTCCCGCGCATCGTTCACCTGCCGGCGTCCGGCACCCACTCCCCCGAACTGACCGCCGCGATCGGGCTGTTGCGCTCCGAGCTGGACCGGCCGCGGATGGGGTCGGCCGGGATCGTGCCCGCGCTGATCGACTCGCTGCTCCTGTACATCCTGCGCGCCTGGCACGAACGGCAGCCCGACCGGAGCGCCCGGGGCTGGGCCGCCGCCCTCGCCGACCAGGCCGTGGCACCGGCGCTCACCGCACTGCACGGCGACCCGGCCCGCTCGTGGACCGTGCAGGAGCTGGCGGCGCGGGCGGGCCTGTCCCGTGCGGCCTTCGCGAAGCGCTTCACGGAGCTGGTGGGCGAGCCGCCGATGGCGTATCTGACCCGCTGGCGGATGTCCACGGCGGCCCGGCTCCTGCGGGAGTCCGAGGCGCCGCTGGCGGCCGTGGCCGCGCGCACCGGATACGGCTCGGAGTACGCGTTCGCCAAGGCCTTCAAGCGCGCGTACGGAAAGGCGCCGGGCGGCTACCGGCGCGAACTGCGGGCAGCCGCCTGACCGTTGCGTACCCAGCGAAGGGCTCACGCGTCCTTGAGCAGATCGTCCGCGTCCACGATCCGGTAGGCGTACCCCTGCTCGGCCAGGAAGCGCTGGCGGTGGGCGGCGAAGTCCTGGTCGATGGTGTCGCGGGCGACGACCGAGTAGAAGTGCGCCTGGTGCCCGTCCGACTTGGGCCGCAGGACCCGGCCGAGCCGCTGGGCTTCCTCCTGGCGCGACCCGAACGTGCCGGACACCTGGATCGCGACCGTCGCCTCCGGCAGGTCGATCGAGAAGTTCGCGACCTTGGAGACGACGAGGACACTGATCTCGCCTTCCCTGAAGGCACCGAAGAGCTTCTCGCGCTGCGCGTTGGATGTCTCGCCCTTGATGACGGGCGCGTCCAAGTGCTCGCCCAGCTCGTCGAGTTGGTCGATGTACTGGCCGATGACGAGGATCTGCTGTCCGGCGAACTTCCGGACGATCGCCTCCGTCACCTTCCGCTTCGTGGCGGTCGTGGCGCAGAAGCGGTACTTCTCCTCCGTCTCGGCGGTCGCGTACGCGAGCCGCTCGGAGTCGGTGAGATTGACCCGTACCTCCACACAGTCGGCGGGCGCGATGTAGCCCTGCGCCTCGATCTCCTTCCACGGGGCGTCGAAGCGCTTGGGCCCGATGAGGCTGAAGACGTCGGACTCGCGGCCGTCCTCGCGTACGAGCGTGGCGGTCAGACCGAGACGGCGGCGCGCCTGGAGGTCGGCGGTGAACTTGAAGACGGGCGCGGGCAGCAGATGCACCTCGTCGTAGAGGATCAGGCCCCAGTCGCGGGAGTCGAAGAGCTCCAGATGCGGGTAGATGCCCTTCCGCTTCGTCGTGAGCACCTGGTACGTGGCGATCGTGACGGGCCGGATCTCCTTCTTCGTCCCGCTGTACTCGCCGATCTCCTCCTCGGTCAGGGAGGTCCGCTTGATCAGCTCGTGCTTCCACTGGCGGGCGGAGACGGTGTTCGTGACGAGGATCAGCGTGGTGGCCTTGGCCTGCGCCATCGCACCGGCGCCGACCAGCGTCTTGCCCGCGCCGCAGGGCAGCACGACGACTCCGCTGCCGCCGTGCCAGAAGTTCTCGACGGCCTGCTTCTGGTACGGGCGCAGCGCCCAGCCCGACTCGTCGAGCTCGATGGCGTGCGCCTCGCCGTCCACGTAACCGGCGAGGTCCTCGGCGGGCCAGCCCAGTTTGAGCAGCGTCTGCTTGATCTGGCCGCGCTCGGAGGGGTGCACGGCGACGGTGTCCGCGTCGATCCGGGCGCCGACCAGCGGCTGGATGCGCTTGGAGCGCAGGATCTCCTCGAGTACGGGGCGGTCGGTGGTCGTCAGGACCAGGCCGTGCGTGGGGTGCTTGGAGAGCGTGAGCCGGCCGTAGCGGTCCATGGTCTCGGCGATGTCGACGAGCAGGGCGTGCGGTACGGGGTAGCGGCTGTACTGCACGAGCGCGTCCACGACCTGCTCGGCGTCGTGCCCGGCGGCCCGCGCGTTCCACAGCCCGAGCGGTGTCACGCGGTACGTGTGGATGTGCTCGGGCGCCCGCTCGAGCTCGGCGAACGGAGCGATGACCCGACGGCAGGCGTCGGCCTGCTCGTGGTCGACCTCGAGGAGCAGCGTCTTGTCGCTCTGCACGATGAGCGGCCCTGAGTTCACGTAAGCGCCCTTTCCCTGAGGCCAAACGTCCAGTGTGCCGCATCGGCAGGGCGTGTGCGGGGGCGCTGTGCCGAGAACAGCCCGTCCCGGGGGCCGCGCGCCCCTGGTGCCGTCCGGCCCGGCCTACCAGATCGGGTACACCGCCCAGACGTCTCCCACCCGGTGAAGCGCCGGGGCGTCGGCATCGTGGTCGCCCTCGGCGTGGCCGTAGGGGTCGGGGTCCTCGACCACGAAGATGCGGGCACCCGACTCGGGTACGCGATAGCGGTGTACGTCCCCGGTCACGTCCTCGGGTTCGACCTCACAGCCCAGTGAGCGGATCCTCGTCCGCAGCTCGCCGAAGGGGACACGGGGCGCGAACTCGCCGTAGGCGCGCACGACGGCGGTCGGCGCACGGAGGCCGTGCAGCATCCGGTGCACCTGCACGCCGATCCCGAAGCAGGACATGACCCCCTCGACGCTCGAGAAGGAGAGCTCGACCAGCCCGTAGTCCCTCCGCAGCATTCCCCTGCCGGGATCGTCGAGGAAGTCCGGCCCCAGCGCGGCCTCCCACATCTCGGGCGAGGATCCCCGGCCGACCCCGAGGACATCGCCGCGGGTGGCGACGTCCGCGTAGAAGTCCAGATCGGACACGACCGCCCTCCCTGCGCTCCTCCGCGTCCCGCTACGCGTCCACCGCCGCCCGCCACTCGGCGACCGCGGCCGCCGACACCGGTGCGTCCCAGCCGTGCGGCCGGGAGGCCGAGCCGATGTGGAAGGCGTCGATGCCGGCCGCCTTCAGACGCGGTACGTGGTGCAGGGCGAGGCCGCCGCCGACCAGGATTTGGGGCTCGTAGCCGGGCTCACCGGAGCGTGAAGCCTCCGTCACCAGCGTCGGCAGGCCGTCGTCGACCCCGAGCGCCGAGCCCGCCGTGAGGTAGGTGTCCAGGCCGGGCAGGTCCGCGAGCTGCTTGCGCAGCGCGTCGCGGTCGGCCGCGCGGTCGATCGCCCGGTGGAAGGTCCACCGGGCGCCGTCCAGAGCGGCGACGAGGGCCTCGACCGCCGCCATGTCCGGCGCGCCGGTCTCGTCCAGGAAGCCGAGCACGAACTCGGTGGCGCCCGCCTCGCGCAGCTCCCGCGCCGAACGCACCAGCGCATCGACGTCACCGGCCGCGAAGCCGTCGCTCGCCCGCAGCATCACGCGCAGCGCGATGTCCACGGACGAGCGGATCTCCAGATAGGTGGACACGCTCGGAGTGAGCCCGTCGGCCGCCATGTCGGTGACCATTTCGAGCCGGTCCGCGCCGCCTTCCTGTGCGGCGACCGCGTCCTCGGGCCCGAGGGCGATCACCTCAAGGACTGCACGGTTCGTCATGGGCCCACTCCTCACGGATCACCGTCGATCGCGACTTCACTGAGACTTCTCTGGTCTAGTCCAATCTCAGAGTACGCGGTGATCGCCCACCCGTCACCCGGCCACCACCCCTCGAGGACGCCCTCCGGGCGACCCCTGCCAACGGGGAGTCGGTCAGTGCCCGTGACCGTCGCCTTCCCCCTCGGGCTCGGCGGCGGCCGCCCCGTCCGTGTACACCGTGAAGGCCGCCGTACGCACCTTGCCCTCGTGCCGGAAGTCGAGGAAGAGCCGGTAGGCGCCCTTGCCGGTGGTCTCCGCGGTGAAGGAGATGTCCGGGCCGGGCTCGCCCTTGTTCGGGTGCACGTGCAGGTACTCGAGGTCGTCGGCGCGCAGCGCGACCAGGTGACCGTACGAGCCGAGGTAGGGCTGGAGGTTCTTCACCGGGCGCCCGTCCTTGCTCACGCTGAGGACCAGGTCGCTCGCCTTGTTCGGCGTGAGCTTCCCGCTGAGCTTCACCTCGTAGCCGTCGACCTTCGCGACCGCGCTCGCCTTGGGCAGTTCCTTCGGCTTGTACGGTCCGGCCACGGCGACCTCGGCCGACTGGACGCTGCCCTCGGCGGCGCCCTTCGCCTTGAAGTCCGCGAAGATCCGGTAGCTGCCGGCCTCGGGCAGCTCGACGGGTGTGGACCAGGTGCCGGTCGCGTCCCGTGTCGGGTGCAAATGGCGGTAGACCGTGAGGTCGCGCGAGGCGACGATCAGGTGCAGCTCCTTGCCGTGCTCACGTACGTACGAGGTGAGCGGGCGCCCCTTCTCGTCCTCGATGGCGAACCGCAGCTCGCCCTTCCGGTCGGCGGTGAGCCGCGGGGTCTCGAGGCCGATGCGGTACGAGGCGGCTTCGGCGGCCGGCACGTCCTTGTCGCCGGCGTGCCCCGCGCCCTCCTTCGCGTGCGCCGAGGCCCCGCTGTCCTTCTTGTCGATCACCGGGTCGATCCCGTTCCCCACCGCGTACGCGGTGCCGAAGGTCGCGGCGAGCGCCGTGGCGAAGGCGGTGATCCGGAGTGCTGTGTTCATGGCGTGCTCCTTCTTGGGGCTTCTGGAGGCCAGGCCCGTCCGGGCTCGATGACTCCAATACATACCCCCCCTGGGTATAAAGTCAAGCGGGAGGAGAGCTTGCGTCGAATAGGGGTGGGGGGTATACCTGAGAACGCAGACCGAGATACCCCCCAGGGGTACTCGACGCGGATGCTTGACGACGAGGCGAGGGAGATCGCAGCCATGACCACGGAAATCGATACCGGGACGGACACCCGCCCCGCACAGGTCGAGCTGGCCATCGGCGGAATGACCTGCGCCTCCTGCGCCGCGCGCATCGAGAAGAAGCTCAACCGGATGGACGGGGTCGAGGCCACGGTCAACTACGCGACCGAGAAGGCCAAGGTCAGTTTCCGCGAGGACGTGTCCGTCGACGATCTGATCGCCACCGTCGAGGCCACCGGCTACACGGCCCAGAAGCCCGAGCCGCCGCGCGACACCCCGGCACAGGCGGCACCCGAGGCCGATGAGCTCCTGCCGCTGCGGCAGCGGCTGACGACCGCGGTCCTGCTCTCCGTACCGGTGATCGCGATGGCGATGATCCCCGCCTTGCAGTTCGAGTACTGGCAGTGGCTGTCGCTGACGCTCGCCGCCCCCGTGGTGACGTATGCCGCCTGGCCCTTCCACAAGGCGGCGTGGACGAACGCCCGCCATGGCGCGGCGACGATGGACACACTGATCTCGGTCGGTACGTCGGCGGCGTTCGCGTGGTCGCTGTGGGCGCTGTTCTTCGGGACGGCCGGGGTGCCGGGCATGACGCACCCGTTCGAGCTGACCATCGCGCGCAGCGACGGCGCGGGGAACATCTATCTGGAGGCGGCGGCGGGCGTCACCGCGTTCATCCTGGCCGGGCGCTACTTCGAGGCCCGTTCCAAGCGCAAGGCGGGCGCCGCCCTGAAGGCCCTCCTCGAGCTCGGGGCCAAGGACGTCACGGTGCTGCGGGACGGGGGCAGGGAAGTCCGGGTCCCCATCGCGGAGTTGACGTCCGGGGACCGTTTCCTGGTGCGCCCCGGCGAGAAGATCGCCACGGACGGCACCGTGGTCGAGGGCTCCTCCGCCGTGGACGCCTCGATGCTGACCGGCGAGTCCGTGCCGGTGGAGGTCGGCGTCGGTGACACGGTGACCGGCGCGACCCTGAACGCGGGCGGCCGCCTGGTCGTCGAGGCCACCCGGGTCGGCTCGGACACCCAACTCGCCCGGATGGCACGCCTGGTGGAGGACGCGCAGAACGGCAAGGCCGCGGCGCAGCGCCTGGCCGACCGTATCTCCGCGGTGTTCGTGCCGGTCGTGATCGGACTCGCGCTCGCCACCCTGGCCTTCTGGCTGGGCAACGGCGCCGGCTGGTCCGCCGCCTTCACCGCCGCGGTCGCGGTCCTGATCATCGCCTGCCCGTGCGCCCTGGGCCTGGCGACACCGACCGCGCTGATGGTCGGTACGGGCCGTGGCGCCCAGCTCGGCATCCTCATCAAGGGCCCCGAGGTCCTGGAGTCCACCCGTCGCGTGGACACGATCGTCCTGGACAAGACGGGGACGGTGACGACCGGCCGTATGACGCTGCTCGCCACGCACACCGCGCGGGGCGTCAAGGAGACCGAACTGCTGCGTCTGGCCGGTGCGTTGGAGAACGCGTCCGAGCACCCCATCGCGCAGGCCGTCGCGGCGGGCGCGGTCAAGGACACCGGACCGCTGCCCGTACCGGAGGACTTCGCGAACGTTCCCGGGCTCGGCGTGCAGGGCATCGTCGAGGGGCACGCGGTCCTGGTGGGCCGCACCCAGCTGCTCGGGGAGTGGGAGATCCACCTGCCGGTGGAGCTCGAGCGGGCCCTCGCGGCCGCCGAGGCCGCGGGCCGTACGGCGATCGCGGTGGCCTGGGACGGCGAGGCGCGCGGGGTTCTGGAGGTCGCGGACGCGGTCAAGGACACCAGCGCCGAGGCGATCCGGCGGCTGCGGGACCTGGGTCTGACGCCGGTCCTCCTGACCGGTGACAACAAGGCGGTCGCGGCCGCCGTCGCCGCCGAGGTGGGGATCGCGCCCGAGGACGTGATCGCCGAGGTCCTGCCGCAGGACAAGGTGGACGTGGTCAAGAAGCTGCAGGCCGAGGGCCGTTCGGTCGCCATGGTCGGCGACGGGGTCAACGACGCGGCCGCGCTCGCCCAGGCCGACCTCGGCCTCGCGATGGGCACGGGCACGGACGCCGCCATCGAGGCCGGCGACCTCACGCTCGTACGGGGCGACCTGCGCGCGGCGGCGGACGCGATCCGGCTCTCGCGGCGCACGCTCGGCACGATCCGTACGAACCTGTTCTGGGCCTTCGCCTACAACGTGGGCGCGCTGCCGCTGGCGGCTGCGGGCCTGCTCAACCCGATGATCGCGGGAGCGGCGATGGCGTTCTCGTCGGTGTTCGTGGTGGGGAACTCGCTGCGCCTCAGGGGCTTCAAAGCCGCTTGATTTCCACGACGGCGGCTGATGTTCTGGGACGCCTCCCCGCGTACCCCGGGGGGGGGTGGGGGGCACGGGGGGTCTGGGGGGGGGGGGGAGGGCGACCC
>NZ_JAEIMH010000084.1:13228-39661 GCF_016464295.1 Streptomyces sp. N35
GAACTCCTCCCGGTATACCCGGGGGGAGTTCGAGGACCACGGGGTTTCAGGGGCGGGGAGAAATGAGCACCACGGACATCACACTCGCCCTCTACCAGGAGCTCAGGGCCCGGGGTGTCACCAGTCTCGACGAGGTCGGCAAGGACCTCGGCCTGACGTCCGCCGAGCGGTCCGAACACCGGGCGGAACTCATCGAGTTGGGCCTGATCGTCCCGACGGGCGAGCGGCACGACAACCGGCTCGCCCTGCTGAGCGGCCGGACCTCCGAAGCCACGTCGGACAACATCGCGGTGGTGGAACCCGAGACCGCCCTGCTGCGGCTGCTCCGGCACGAACAGGAACGGCTCAGGGCCCAGCTCACCCAGGCGAACCGCACCCACGACGTGCTGGCCTCTCTGGCGGACCGGTTCCTCCGCTCGGGGACCGGCGCCACGGACCCCGAGATCTCCTTCCGGATCATCACCGACTACCGCCACATCCAGCAGGTGCTCGAGGACATGTCGGACACCCTTCAGCACACCATGGCCACGATGTCCCCGGGGACGCTCGCCTCCCGGGAGATCCCCGCGCGCCCCCTCGCCCGCGACATCAGCCAGATCGCCAAGGGCGTCCGGGTACGCACCCTGTACAGCCGGCGGGCCGCCTCCATACCGGAGGTCGCCGAGTATCTCCGGCGCAAGACCGAGGCGGGCGTGGAGGTACGCCTGGCCGCGAGGGCGCCGATGAATCTGGTGATCGCCGACGAGCAGATCGCCCTGGTCCCCTTCGACCCCGCCGACGCCGAGGCGGGTGCGGTCCAGATCAGCGGCGGTGGTCTCGTACGCGGCTATCTGTCGTTCTACGAGCACCTCTGGGAGACGGCGGCCCCCTACCCCGGGCAGCAGGGGCCCGGCTCCGGGGACCAGACCCTCACCGAACAGCAGACGGCCGTGCTGCGGCTGCTCGCCGACGGTCTGAAGGACGAGCGGATCGCCCGCGATCTCGGGGTCTCGCTGCGTACGGTCAGCCGGATCATCGCGGAGCTGCTGCAGGAGCTGGGCGCGGCCAGCCGGTTCGAGGCGGGGGTGCGTGCCGCGCGGCTCGGCTGGCTCGACGACTGACAGCTCAGAACGCGAACACCGGCGCCCCGGGCGCGACGATCCGTGTCCCTGCGGGCGGTGCGGCCAGCGCGGCGGCCGTCACCGGGCCGCCCGCCGCGGTCCCCAGCGCCGCCGCGAGCCGCTCCGCGCCCTCCGGCATGAGCGGCCAGGACCAGGCGGCGAGCGCCGGGGCGACGGCCAACTGGCCGACCAGCGCTGCGTGGCGGGGCCCGCCCCCGGCACCCCCGTGCGCACGGCCGAACTCCGCCGCGCCCCGCACCACCGCGTCGAGTACGGGCACGGCGCCGCGCGGATCGAACGTCCCGGCCTCGTACGCGGCCCTCAACTCCCCCGCGGCGCCCACCAGTCGGGCCCGCAGCTCCTCCCATCCGGCGCCGCCCGGCGCCCCCTCGGGCACGCGACCGCCGCTGTCCTCCTCCACCGCGGCGAACAGCGTCCGCAGCCATCCGTTCCACTCCTGGTCGAGCACCTGCCGCGTCCGGTGCAGGCCCGCCTCGCGGAAGACCGTGCTGCGGCCGAGCGGCCAGGTCTCGACGACATGGCGGCGTACGGTGTCGGACCCGTACTCGTTGAGCAGGTCGAGCGCCCACGCACCGTGCCGCCCCGGCTCGTCGTCCACGCGGTACGTCCAGTTGACGAGGGTCCGCTGCACCGGCTTCACACCGAGCGCGAGCAGGACGGCGGGCAGCAGCACCGCCGGCCCGAGGGCGTGCCCGAACCCGCCGAAGTGCAGGGCTCGTTGGGGCAGCGCGGGGCCGCCGGGCTGCAGCCCGCCCTGCGCGACCACCTGCATCACGGCGTCCTCGAACCCCGCGTCGATGCGCTGACCGGTGAAGCCTTCGACGGGCACGGGCACCCCGGGCCCGCCCGGGCTGCTGACGGCGATCTCCGGCAGCCCGCCGGCCGCGAGCCGTGCGCAGTACGCGGCCAGGCGCGGGGGCAGCCGGGCAGTGTCCCAGTGCTCGACGAGCTCGTGCCGCAGGGGTTCGAGCGGCAGCCACAGGCCGCGCCAGGCTCTCGGCACGGTGGCCGCACCGCACCGTACGCACACCGGATCCGTCAGGTCGGCGCCCTGGTGGGGCCGCGCACAGACACGGCACACTCCCGCGCCCGAGAGAGCCCCGCAGTGCGGACAGCCGCCGCGCACATGGGCGCCGTGCAGAACCTGGCCGCACGGTTCGCAGTACGGTGCCGGCCGGGTACGCGGCACCAGTGCTCCCCGTGCGTGCAGCTGGGTGAACAGCCGTGCCAGGGCGGCCCGGTAGCTCCTGTCCCGCAGCGGCCGCACCACCCGGTCGAAGACGATCCCGGCCCGCCGCCAGTCCGCCATGATCGCGGCCCGGAACCCGTCGGCGACCTGCCCGGCGTCCCGTCCCGTGCGCCGCGCCCGCACCGCCACGGAGCTGCGGTGGTCGGCCGTGCCCGTGGTGAGGAGCGCGGGCCGTCCGTCGGCGCGCAGGAAACGGGCGAGCACATCGGCGGCGACGTAAGGGCCGGCAAGCCGTCCGATGTGCAGTTCGCCGTCGGGGGCGAGCGGAGTCGTGGTGATCCACAGGGCCCCCGAGTCGTCGGGGGTGTCGATGGGCTTGTTCATGGAGCGGACCTCCTCGCAGGACGCAGCGGAACAACCGAAGCCACCCCGAACCCCCTTGTCTCCAGGGGGATTTCGGAGTGGCTTCGCACTGCGTCCAGCGTGGCACGGAGGATCGTCCGGAGGCCGGGTCCGGGGCTGCGCGTCCACGCCATTGCGTGGATACGCCACCGCCGCCGGCCCGCAGCGCCCTATGCGGCGGCCTTCGCGTCCACAGCCTGTGGGGAGCTGTCGGCCGCTGACCTGCGTTCCCCGCGCATCGCGCCCAGCGTGACCAGACCGCCCACCGCGGCGATCCCCGCCGCACCGAGGAAGGCCGACCGGAACCCGTCGGTCAGGGCGTCCAGGTCGCCCAGCTGCCCGGCACCCTGCGAGGTGGCGAGCGCGGTGAGGGCGGCGAGGCCGAGGGCGGAGCCCACCTGGTAGGTGGTGTTGACGATGCCGGAGGCGAGGCCGGCCTGCTCCTGCGGAGCGCCGGACAGGGCGGCCATCATCGCCGGGATGTAGGCGAGGGACATACCGAGCGCGGCGACCAGCGAGGCGGGCAGGACGTCCACCACGAAGGTTCCGGTGGGCTCGACGGCCGCCAGCCACAGCAGGCCGAGTGCGAGGGCGAGCAGACCGGTCCCGATGAGCGGCTTGGCTCCGAAGCGGGCGAGCAGCTTCGCGGTGATGAGGGTCATGAAGACCATCAGGAGCCCGGTCATCGGCAGCAGCGCGGCGCCGGACGCGAAGGCCCCGTATCCGAGCACCTGCTGCAGGTACAGGTTGAGGAAGTACCACATCGGGATCCACGCGGCGCCGAGCAGCGCCATGGCGAGGTTCGAGGATCCAAGGCGCGGCACGCGCCAGATCCCGAGCGGCATCAGCGGCTCCCGCACGTTCTTCTGCAGAACGAGGAACAGCAGCAACAGGGCGCCGGCGCCTACGAGTTGAAGAACGGTCCCGGTCGAGCCCCAGCCGGCCTCCGGCGCCCGGACCACGGCGAACACGGCGAGTGCGAGTCCCGCGGTGACGGCGGCGGCGCCGAGTACGTCCACGGCTCCGCGGCGGCGGCCGACCTCGGGCAGCAGCTTGGTCGCGGCGAGGGTGACGAGGCCGATCGGCACGTAGATGATGAAGATCCACTGCCAGCTCAGCCACTCGGTGAACACACCGCCGAGGAAGACGCCCGCGGTGCCGCCCGCCGGTGCGGCGGCGCCGTACAGCGCCATCGCCTTGCCGAGCTCCTTCGGGTCGTGCGCGAAGAGCATCATCAGCAGGGTCATCGCGGCGGGCGCGATCAGTGCGCCGCCGACGCCCTGCACGGCCCGTCCGACGACCTCGACCCAGGCGTTCTGCGCGGCGGCCGCGACGACGGATCCCGCGATCAGGACGACCCAGCCGGCGCTGAACACCCGTCTCGCGCCGAGCAGATCGGACAGCCGGCCGCCGAGCAGCAGCAGTCCGCCGAAGGCGATGACGTACGCGTTGAACACCCACTGCAGATCGCCCTGCGAGAAGCCCAGATCCTCCTGCATCTTCGGCAGCGCGACGCCGATGATGCTCGTATCCATGATCACCATGAACTGCGCGGCGGCGAGCACCAGAAGTGCCCACCAGCGGCGCGGGTTTGTGGTTGGCATGACCATCCCCTCCGAGGTCGATTGATACCCCTAGGGGGTATCTCGTAGTGACGAGACGGGAAGCTAGCACACCCCCCAGGGGTATACAAGGCGTGGCAGTGGGCGCACGACGAACGGCGCCGGAATCCCCAGGGATTCCGGCGCCGTTGATGCGCGGGTGAGCGAGCTGCGTCGGTGCGCGGGCGACCGAGCCGCGTCGGGCGACCGAGCTAGCCGCTGAACAGATACCGAGCTAGCCGCTGAACAGATTCAGCTCCGCTTCCTTCGCGCCCGCCAGTTCATAGCGCGCGCCGATCACCGGACGCCCGGCGATCAGCCGCAGGAACACCGGCGCGGGCCCGATGAACCGGGCCGGCGGCCGCTCGCCCGAGGAGCCGAGGACCAG
The DNA here is from genome assembly GCF_016464295.1 of Streptomyces sp. N35. Classification (NCBI taxonomy): domain Bacteria; kingdom Bacillati; phylum Actinomycetota; class Actinomycetes; order Kitasatosporales; family Streptomycetaceae; genus Streptomyces; species Streptomyces sp. N35. Next base: position 17,930 of record NZ_JAEIMH010000084.1, read on the forward strand.
CGGTTCATCGCGCCCGTCCAGGTCCGCGTGCACCGGGACCTGCGTCTTGGCGTACGCGAACGCCGCCGGCGTCAGCGCCAGCGCGTCCTCGATCCCCGCCCCGGCATACGCGTCCGGGGCGCCCACGGCCTCCCGTACGTCACCGGCGTGCAGCCATTCGCCGAGCCCGATCACGTCGAAGAGGCCACCGGCCTTGGCGATCACCGGACCGGCCTCGGTCATCGCGCGCTCCAGCTCGTCGACGACCTCGGTGTGGGACCAGTCCGCACGCTCGGCGATATCGCGGTCGTTGCACGCGGGCGAGAACACATCCGGCTCGAAGCGGCTCTCGACGACCCGCATCAGGGCCGAGCCGCAGTGGGCGATCACATGGCGCACCGTCCAGCCCGGGCAGCAGGTGTACCGCGCGAAGTCGGCGTCCGGCAGGGACCTCAACAGCGGGATCAGGGCGTCGCGTTCGGTCCGCAGCAGCCGTCCGGGCAGCTCCGCGTCATGGGTGTCCGTCATGCGCCGGAGAGTAGGCGCCGCGGCCCGCGTTCACCAGAGACAGGGGGCGCGATTCACCGCAGTCGAGGGACCGCTTCCCCGGAGACGGCGTCCGCTCCGCCAAGGACCCGGGTCTTGCATGCACCGGCCGCGGACGTCATGTCGCACTGGCCCAGTAGGCGGCCTCATAGTCGCCGCCCGGGGCGAACTCGATGGCGACGGGCGGCTGTTCGGGCTCGCCGACGAAGCCGAAGACCGTCGTACGCCGCATCCCCGGGCCGATGCTGCTGTCCCCGCAGAGCACCCGGCTGGGGTACGCGGTCTCGTCGAGCGCCCCGCGCGGCCCGTACGCCACGGCCCACTGCTGGTCCACCGGGATGTCGCGGGCGGAGGTGTTGTGGATCGTGGCCGTGACGTTGTAGCGGCCGGGCGTCGCGGACGCGGCGGTACGGACGGCCACTTCGAGTCCGTTGCCGTACCGCACCCGCGTGCCCGGACCGGCCGGGTCCTTCACCGTGGCGGCGGTCCTCGGCCTGAAGTCGCCCGGGGCGGCGCGCAGTTCGCCGTAGAGGAGCGGTCCGACCACCGCCGTCAGCACCAGGGCCACCACGGCGAGCGAGCCGCCGGCCAGCGGGAACGCCCTGCGCGCTGTGCGGCCGGCGCGTACCTGTCGTACGGCGACCCGCGTCGCGTACAGCGAGAGGCCGACGAGAAGCAGCGTGACGAGCGCGAAGTAGGCGAGGTCTCCCACGGAGGTGAGGTCGCCCTCGCGCCCGAGCTCCGGCGAACCGAGCAGCCGGACGCCTTGAGCGGCAAGGAGCACCGCGGCGCAGCCCAGCCAGAAGGCGGCGTGCGAGGCCCCGTTGCGCCGGGCGGCGAGGAGCCTCGCCGCCTCGAGCTCCGCCAGCGCGCGCTCGTGTTCTTCGTCCCCCTGATCGTCGTGGTCACGGGGACCGCGACCGCCCCGACCGCCGTGGTCACGGTGATCGTCGTCGCGGTGATCGTCGTCGTACGGCCTGCGTTCCATGGCGCCCCCTGGCCCGGTCCGCTCCACCGGATCTGATGCGCACTCCATACCCCCTGACCCAGGCCCTAGGCTGCGTCCATGGCCGACTACGACGAACTGCGCACCCGCTGGTCGGACGCGCTGCACGAGGCCCGGGGCGCGGCGGAAGGCCCCGACCCGCGGCCGTATGCGGAGAATCTGCTCGCCCGCTGGGCCGAACCCCAGCGCCGCTATCACACGCTCGCGCACCTCACCGCGGTCCTGGACCACATCGACGCGCTGGCGCCGCACGCGGACGCTCCCGCGCTCGTACGCCTTGCCGCGTGGTTCCACGACGCCGTCTATCTGCCCGACCGCTCGGAGAACGAGGAGCGTTCCGCGCGCCTGGCCGAACGGGCCCTGGCCGAGGCGGGGTTGGCGCCGTCCGCCGTGGCCGAGGTCGCGCGTCTGGTCCGCCTGACGGTCACGCACGCACCCGCGGCGGACGACCGCAACGGGCAGGTCCTGTGCGACGCGGATCTGGCGGTCCTGGCGTCGGAGCCCGCCGCGTACGCGGCCTATACGAAGGCGGTACGCGAGGAGTACGCCTTCGTTCCGGATGACGCCTTCCGTACGGGCCGGGCGCAGATCCTTCAGCAGCTCCTCGGACTCCCCCGCCTGTTCCACACGCCGTACGGCGCGGCCGAGTGGGAGCCGAAGGCCCGCGCCAACCTGGGGAAAGAGCTCGCGGAACGCACCGGCGGCCTCGCATAATCACGCGGTGAGCAATGCCATGGATCAACCCGGACCCGTGGGTGAGCCGTCCCAGGACGCGCCCTTCGCCCTGCCGACCCCCGACCTGACCCTGGTCGCCCTCGCCCCCGCCGCCGCGCTCGACCTGGCCACGGGCGGCACGGGCGGCTTCACCTGGATCGAGGGCGGACCCGAACAGGGCACGCGGATCGGTGCCGGCCTGATGGCGAAGGCGGCCGCGGACGGCGCGTATGTCCCCGGCTGGGGTACGTATGTCCTGGTCAGGGAGGCGGACGGGCTCGCGGTCGGCGCGATGGGCTTCCACAGCGCCCCGGTCGAGGGCCGCGTCGAGGTCGGCTACGACGTGGCCGCCGCGGCCCGCCGTCACGGCTACGCGACCCAGGCCCTGCGTGCCCTGACGACCTGGGCCCTGGACTCGGTCCCGGTGGTGTTCGCGCGTACGGACCCGGGCAACGAGGCGTCCCAGCGGGTGCTGGTGAAGGCGGGGTTCGTGCGCGTGCCTTCGGCGCCGGATTCGCCTACGTATGAGCTGAGGCCGGTCTCGTCCTAGGCCGGTCTCGTCCTAGGCCCGCCTCGTCGTAGGCCCGCCTCGTCCTAGGCCCGCCTCGCCGTAGGCCCGCCTCGTCCTAGGCCGATCTCGTCCTAGGCCGGCCGCCCCTTGGGCCGGCGCAGACCGGACTCGGTCAGCAGCCGGACCACCTCGCGCGAGGACACCTCGACCGCCCCCGCCCGTACCGCCTCCGCATAGTGCGCGGACGGCACGTCATAGTGATCGCGCTCGAAGGCCCGCGCGGGGCACCCGATCCGGGCCGCGAACGCGTGCAGCTCCTCGTACGAGGAATCACTCACCAGGTGCGACCACAGCCGCCCGTGCCCGGGCCAGGTGGGCGGATCGATATAGACCGTCACCGCGGGACCCCGCCGAGCGACCCCACCCGCGCCACGATGACCGCCGCCTTGGCGCACACCCAGTGCGGATCCGCGCCCAGCTCCGGCTCCACCTCGAGCGCATGCGGATCACCCGACCCGCACACGGGGCACAGCGGCCACCGCCCGTACCGTTCCAGCAGCGCGTCCTGGACGTCCTGCGCTATCAGGCCCGCCACGAACTCCGCCCCGTCCGGCCACTGCTCCACCCACCAGCGCCGGTGCGCCACCGCGTCCTCGACCAGCGAGACGACATCGGCCTCGGCCACCTCGCCGGCCATGAGGTCGGCGAGCACGAGGGCGCGTGCCGTGTGAAGGGCCTGCTCCAGGCGTGGCTTGTGTTCCGCGTCGTCCATACCGCCATTGTGCTCCTGGCCCGCAGGGCCCTGCGGGCCCCGGTCGGAAGCCGGCACTACGAGCGGGCCTCGACGGCGACGTCCGCCGGCACGCTCCCGGCCACCTTCCGGGACGCCCCGGATCCGCCGCCCCGGCTGCGCTGCACCCGCAGCGCCGCGTACGCCGTCACCAGCGCGGTCACCGTCATCGCCGCCCCGGCCCACGCCGGCGAACGGAACCCGAGGCCCGCGTCGATCACCGAGCCGCCGAGCCAGGGCCCGCCGGTGTTGCCGAGGTTGAAGGCCGCGGTCGTGGTCGCGCCCGCGAGGGTCGGCGCCGCCCCGGCGACGTTGAACATCCGGGCGTTGAGCGCCGGGGCCGTGTAGAACGCGGAGAAGCCGAGCAGGAACGACAGCGCGACCGCCGCCACCGCACTGCCCGCGAACAGCGCGAAGGCACCGAGGAAGACGGTCGACGCGGCGATCCCGCTGAACATCACGCCGAACAGATGCGCGTCCGCGATCCGCCCGCCGACCGCCGTACCGATGAGCGCGCCCACACCGAAGAGACCGAGCACCCACGGCACCCAGCCCGAGTCGAGCCCGGCGACATCGGTGAGCAGCGGGGCGAGATAGCTGAAGGCGCAGAAGACACCGCCGGCCGCGAGCGCGATCAGAGCGATCTGCAGCCAGACGGCACGGTCCTTGTAGATCGCCAGCTCGCGGCGCAGCTCCGGCTTCTTCTCGGGCAGCGGGATCCGCGGGATCAGCGTGACGACACCGACGAGCGCGATCGCGGAGGAGACGGCCACGGCCCAGAACGCCGAGCGCCAGCCGAGGGTCTCACCGAGGAAGGCGCCCGCGGGAACGCCGAGCACGTTCGCGACCGAGAGCCCGCCGATCATCACGGCCATCGCCCGGGCCCGCTGCCCGAGGTCCACCATCGCGATGGCCACGGCCGCGCCCACCGCCCAGAAGCCCGCACAGGCGAGGGCGGCGATGACGCGGGAGACGAAGAGGATCTCGTACGAGGGAGCGAGGGCGCCCATGATCTGGCCGAGCCCGAAGACGGAGATCAGGGTGATGAGCGTGGTGCGGCGCGGCAGCCGCAGCGTCGCCACGGCGAGCAGCGGTGCGCCCACCACCATGCCGATCGCGAACGCGGAGATCAGCAGTCCCGCCTGCGGGATCGTGACGTCCATGTCGCGGGCGATCTCGGGGAGCAGCCCGGAGAGCATGAACTCCGCTGTTCCCAGGGCGAATACGGCCACCCCGAGGGTGTAGACGGCTATGGGCATACGGGTGCGCGTGGCGGGTGCGGGCATGTCAGGTGCGAACAACCGGGAGGCACCTTTCATTCCTTGCGCAAGGGCGTGAGCGCGTCGGGAGTGACGGCCGCCACACATAAAGACCCTGTGATGAACCCGGGACCAAGGGCCTCTTGACGACATAAGGAGCCGAAAATATCTTTCAGATGTGAGCACTGACCTGAAGGAAAGTTTCATGGGTGGAAGCCAGGCGCCCGCACCCGCCGCCCTCGCGGCCAAGGTGCGCACGCTCGCCCCGTCCATGACGCGCTCGATGCAGCGCGTCGCCGAGGCCGTCGCCGGCGACCCGGCCGGCTGCGCGGCCCTCACCGTGACGGGTCTGGCCGAACGCACCGGCACCAGCGAGGCGACCGTCGTGCGCACCGCCCGTCTGCTCGGCTACCCGGGCTACCGCGATCTGCGCCTGGCGCTCGCGGGCCTCGCCGCCCAGCAGCAGTCGGGCCGCGCCCCGGCCGTCACCGCGGACATCGCGGTCGACGATCCGCTGGCCGACGTGGTCGCCAAGCTCGCCTACGACGAGCAGCAGACCCTCGCCGACACCGCCGCCGGTCTCGACATGGCCCAGCTCGGCGCCGCCGTCACCGCCCTCGCGGCCGCCCGCCGCGTGGAGATCTACGGCGTGGCCGCGTCCGGTCTGGTCGCGCAGGACCTCGCGCAGAAGCTCCTTCGTATCGGACACGTCGCGTTCGCCCACTCCGATCCGCACCTCGCCGTCACCAACGCGGTGACCCTGCGCTCCGGCGACGTGGCGATCGCGATCACCCACTCCGGATCGACCGGCGACATCATCGAGCCGCTGCGCGTCGCCTTCGAGCACGGTGCCACCACGATCGCGATCACCGGCCGCCCGGACAGCCCGGTCACGCAGTACGCGGATCACATACTCACCACCTCCACCGCGCGCGAGAGCGAACTGCGGCCCGCCGCGATGTCCTCGCGTACGTCCCAGCTGCTCGTCGTGGACTGCCTGTTCGTCGGCGTCGCACAGCGGACCTACGAGACCGCGGCTCCCGCGCTCGCCGCGTCCTACGAGGCGCTCGCCCACCGGCACAGTCCCCGGACCACCCGGTAAGACCTCCTCAGACCCCGCAATTCCTGCCGCCACCCCTTCACCCGCACATGGAAGAGCACTCCGTCATGACCTCCACCACGCCCGAAACCACCGCCGACGAAGCCGGTGCGGACAGCACCTACGGCGAGCTGCGCGCTCAGCTGGCGACGCTGACGACCGAGGCGTTCCGGCCCGAACTCGCCGAGATCGACCGGCAGTCCACGCTGGAGATCGCGGCCACGATGAACGGCGAGGACGCCTCCGTACCGGCCGCGGTCGCCGCACAGCTGCCGCAGATCGCGGCGGCGATCGACGGCACGGCCGAGCGGATGGCGCGCGGCGGTCGGCTCATCTACGCGGGCGCGGGCACCGCCGGCCGGCTCGGTGTGCTCGACGCCTCCGAGTGCCCCCCGACCTTCAACACCGACCCGTCCGAGGTCATCGGCCTGATCGCCGGCGGTCCTTCCGCCATGGTCACGGCCGTGGAAGGCGCGGAGGACTCCAAGGAGCTCGCGGCCGAGGACCTGGACGGACTGCGGCTCACCCCCGACGACACCGTGGTCGGCATCTCCGCCTCCGGCCGTACGCCCTACGCGATCGGCGCCGTCGAACACGCCCGCGCGCTGGGCGCGTTGACCGTCGGTCTGTCCTGCAACGCCGATTCGGCGCTGGCCGCCGCGGCCGAGCACGGCATCGAGGTCGTGGTCGGTCCCGAGCTTCTCACCGGCTCCACGCGCCTGAAGGCGGGGACGGCCCAGAAGCTCGTCCTCAACATGCTCTCCACCATCACGATGATCCGGCTCGGCAAGACGTACGGGAATCTGATGGTGGACGTCCGCGCCTCCAACGAGAAGCTGCGGGCCCGCTCCCGGCGCATCGTCGCCCTCGCCACCGACGCCTCCGACGAGGCCATCGAGGCGGCCCTCACCGGAGCGGACGGGGAGGTGAAGACCGCCATCCTCATGATCCTCGCGGACCTCGACGCCACCACCGCGAACAGGCTCCTGACCGGCTCGCACGGCCATCTGCGCGCCGCGCTCCAGTCCGCCGCCGGCTGACCACCCCATCCCTGAAGTCCTTTAGAGCAAGGCACCACCGCACATGAGCACCGAAGACAAGAACCGCGCCACTGCCGCCGCGATCCTGCCCCTCGTCGGCGGCGCGGCCAACATCACCTCGATCGCGCACTGCATGACCCGCCTGCGGCTCTCTCTGCGCGACCGCTCCCTCGTCCAGGACGAGGCCCTGAAGGCCGTACCGGCCGTCATGGGCGTCGTCGAGGACGACACGTACCAGATCGTGCTCGGCCCGGGCACCGTCGCCCGGGTCACGCCCGAGTTCGAGGCGCTGGTCGCCGAGGAGCGCGAGGCGCACCCGGCCACCGCCGATGAACTGGCCGCGCAGGGCGCCGAGATGAGGGCGGCCCGGAAGGCGAAGAACCAGACGCCGTTCAAGCTGTTCCTGCGCCGGATCGCGAACATCTTCGTCCCGCTGATCCCGGCCCTGATCGGCTGCGGCATCATCGCCGGCCTCAACGGCCTCCTGATCAACCTCGGCTGGCTGCCGTCGGTGACCCCGGCGCTCGCCGCCATGGCCTCCGGCTTCATGGCGCTGATCGCGGTCTTCGTGGGCTTCAACACGGCCAAGGAGTTCGGCGGTACGCCGATCCTGGGCGGTGCGGTCGCGGCGATCATCGTCTTCCCGGGCGTCGCCAACATCGAGGCCTTCGGCCAGAAGCTCTCCCCGGGCCAGGGCGGTGTGCTCGGCGCGCTCGGTGCGGCGGTGCTCGCCACGTATGTCGAGAAGTGGTGCCGAAAGTGGGTCCCGGAGGCGGTGGACGTCCTCGTGACGCCGACCCTGACGGTCCTGATCTCGGGCCTCGTCACGATCTTCGGCCTGATGTTCCTCGCGGGCGAGGTCTCCACGGCGATCGGTGATGCGGCCAACTGGCTGCTCGAGAACACCGGCGGCTTCGCGGGCCTGGTCCTCGGCGGCCTCTTCCTGCCGCTCGTCATGCTCGGCCTGCACCAGGCGCTCATCCCGATCCACACCACGCTCATCGAGCAGCAGGGCTTCACCGTCCTGCTCCCCATCCTGGCGATGGCGGGCGCGGGCCAGGTCGGCTGCGCGATCGCGGTGTACAAGCGCCTCAAGCACAACACCTCGATCCGCAACACCATCAAGTCGGCGCTCCCCGCGGGCTTCCTGGGCGTCGGCGAGCCCCTCATCTACGGTGTCTCGCTCCCGCTGGGCCGCCCCTTCATCACCGCCTGCGTCGGCGGCGCGGCGGGCGGCGCGTTCGTCGGCACCTTCTCGATGCTCGGCGACAAGGTCGGCTCGACCGCGATCGGCCCGTCGGGCTGGGCCCTCTTCCCGCTCCTCGACGGCAACAAGGGCCTCGGCCTGACGATCGCGATCTACGCGGGCGGTCTGCTGGTCGGGTACCTGGTCGGCTTCTTCGCCACGTACTTCTTCGGCTTCTCGAAGCAGATGCTGGTGGAGCTGAACGCGCCGCAGGACTCGGTGGTCGCGGCATCCCCGGCGCCGGCCACCTCGGCCACGAAGCCGGCTCCGGAGCCTGCGCGGCTGTGACCTGGCGCCGCTGACACCTGCCGAAGGGCGGCACTCCCTGGCTTCAGGGGGTGCCGCCCTTCGGTATGCAGGGGCCGGGATCAGCGCGGGGAGGGTCCCGTGTCCCCGGTGGTGTCCAAAGCCGCCCCCCGCGACAGCGGGTCACCCGACGGCACCCGCTCCGCGTGCTTGTACGCGCCGTTGAGCGGCTCGCTGAACACGGTCGTGGTGGGCCCGTGCTCATCGAAACGGTCGATCAGGACGTACACGGGCACGGGCGCGTGCGCATAGGCCCACAGCTTCTTCGTACGGTCGTCCTTGGCGTTGCCCTTCGAGGTGATCTCGACAACGAGCAAGGCCTCGGCCGCATCCACCGGGTCGTTCCTGTCCGGATCGGCCGTCGCTGTCAGCTCCGACGGCACGACGACCAGGTCGGGGACGTAGAGCTTGTCGAGCGGTGCGATGTGCAGCCCGAGGGTCTGGTAGATGTCCAGCTCCTCGGGAAGGTTCTGATAGAGCCCGCGCTGCACCACCGCGGCAATGCGGTTGTGCCGCGCATGGGGCGGTGGTACCAAGACGATCTGCTCTTCGTCGATCTCGGCGCGCCAGCCCTCGGGCGCGTCCACCTCGCGCCACGACTGGAGCAGGTAGTCCCACGGGCGACCATGAGGCGTCTGGTCGGGCTCGACCATCGCAGCGGTCATCGCGAGTCCCTCCTTCACTGGCCTGACGCGGCCGAACACAGATCGACGATCAGCGGCCCGCAGCCGCTTTCCTCAGCGTCCCACGATCGTGTGAGCGCCGCACAGACCCTCCGCGAGGACTCCGGGCAACCCGCCTGCCCCGCTCCGTCTGTCGGCCGGCGCTCAGCCCTGCGCCGCCTTGCGGGCACGGAAGGCGGCCGCCTTGACGCGGCTGCGGCAGGGGTCAGAGCAGAAGTGGCGTACGGCGTTGCGGGAGCTGTCGATGTAGACGCGGTCGCACTGCGGGGCCGTGCAGACGCCGAGGCGTCCGGCGAGGTCGCTGCCGAGGGCGAGGGCGAGGGCCGTCGCGCAGCCGGCGGTCCAGCCCACGGCGAGGGTGTCCTCGGTGCCGTGGAAGTGGACCTGCCAGGGTTCGCCGTCGACCCGGTCGAGCTGGGGGCGGGCGCCGGAGGTGCGCAGCAGGGCGTTCACCCGCTCCGCCGCCTGGTCGGTCCGTCCCCCGGCGACCGCGTCGAACACCGCCCTCATCTGCTGGGCGGCGTCCGTGAGACAGGCGGCGTGCTGCGGCTCGACCGTGGTGCGGGCGGACGCGAGCGGTAGGGCTTCGTGAACGGCCCGGGCGAGGTCGTCGCCGCTCGGGGCGGTGTAGGGGCGGCCTTGCCGGGAGCCGTCGGTCAACGTGTTCACCAGTGAGACGGCCGCGTCGAGCAGCGTCTTCACGTGACCATCGAACATCACTTGACTGGTCACTCCTTCGGGTCCTAGGGTCCATGCGTCACCAACGATAGAGGTTTCGTCGGTAACGAATGACCGGGGGCGGGGTGGGGTGGGGGCCATGCAGGGCGGGAGCGAGCAGCGGTTGCCGCGAGCCGTACGACTGCTGATCGTGGCACGGGCGGTGAACCGGCTCGGCGCGTTCTCCCTGTCGTTCCTCACCGTGCTCCTCACGACCGGATTCGGGGCCGGTGCCGCCGTCGCCGGATGGGTCGGCGCCGCCTTCGGCCTCGCCACGATCCCCTCACGTCTGATCGGCGGACGCCTGGCTGACCGGATCGGCCGGCGCCGCACGATCGTGGCGGGACTGACGGGGTGCGCGGCGGCTCAGCTGGGACTCGCCGCGGCCGGCAGCCTGGCGGCGGCCGTCTGCTGCGCGGTTCTCCTCGGCCTGGTCTTCGAGATCTACGAGCCACCGAGCCAGGCGATGATCGCCGACGTGGTGGCGCCGAGTGAACACGTCCGCGCCTACGGCCTGTTGAACGCGGCACTGGCCCTCGCGGGCATGGGCGCCGGACTCATGGCGGCGGGTCTGGGGCGCTGGGACCTGCGCTGGCTCTTCGTCGCCGACGCCCTCACGTGCGCACTCTGCGCGCTCACCGTGCACCTGGTGCTCCCTGCCGACCATCGCGGGGCTGGGGCGGCTGGAGGCGGAGGGGTGGCCGTACCCGGGGAGGCCGCCGCATCGGGAGAGGTGGCCGTACCCGGGGAGGCCGCCGCATCGGGAGAGGTGGCCGTACCCGGAAGGACGGCTGCGCCCGAAGGGACCGCCGTATCCGCAGAAGCCGCGGTATCCGAAGGGACCGCCGTATCCGCGGTATCCGAAGGGACCGCCGTATCCGCGGAAGCCGCCGTATCCGAAGCGGCGGCGGTCATCGCGCCGTGGCGTGACCGCGCTCTGCTGCTCATGCTCGGGACCGGGACGCTGTTCGCCGTGGTCTACCTCCAGATCATGATGACGCTCCCGCTCGCCATGAGCCATGAAGGGCTGTGCTCCGCGGACGCGGGACTCCTGTTCACCGTGTCCGCGCTCACCCTCACCGCGGGCCAGCCGCTGATGCGCCGACGCCCGCTCTCCACCCTCTCGACACCGGCGGCCTTCTCCACCGGATACCTGCTGCTGGCCCTGGGACTGGGCGGATACGCCCTCGCCCCCACCCTGTCCGGCTACCTCGCCGCAACCGTCCTGTGGAGCGCGGGCGACCTGCTCCTGGTCGGCCGCGCCTACGCGATCGTCGCCGCCCTGGCCCCACCCGGCGGAAAGGGACGCTATCTGGCCGTCTACGGCACCAGTTGGGGCATCGCGGGGATCGCGGCCCCCTTGGCGGGCACGCAACTGCTCGCGTACGCCGGGCCGACGGGACTCTGGACCACGATGGCCCTCGGCTGCCTCCTCCTTGGCGCAGCCCACCCCTACCTCCCCCGGCCCACCTGACGCACCACAGCACGCCGCGCAACGCGCACCCGGAGGGGGACGCCTCCGGTGGGGCAGCCGTCATCGAACCATCGCAAAATGGTCATCGTCGGGTGAAAGAGTTCACCCAGCCTGGACCGCACCCCATCAGAGAGCGCCGCACGATGACCAGAGTCCTGCTGATCGAGGACGACCCCGCCGTACAGAAGGGCGTCGTCCTCGCGCTGCGCCGGCGCGGGCACGACGTGCTCGCCGCGGCCAGCGGCGAAGAGGGCATGGACGCGCTCGACACCTTCCGGCCGGAGCTGATCCTGCTCGATCTGATGCTGCCCGGGATGAGCGGCCTCGAGGTCTGCCGCCGGGTACGCGAGAGGCTGCAGGTACCGATCATCATCCTCTCGGCGCGCAGCGACGACATCGACATGGTGGTCGGTCTCGAGGCAGGCGCCGACGATTACGTGGTGAAGCCCGCGAGCGGTGAGGTCCTGGAGGCCAGGATGCGGGCGGTGCTGCGAAGGGTCGTCCCGCAGGATCCCGCGCCGCACCGGCCGCCCTGCGACGCGGACGCCGAGCAGCACGGCGCTCTGACCATCGACCGCACGGGGCTCCAGGTCTTCAAGGACGGCGAGGAACTGGTCCTCGCACCGTCCGAGCTGAAGCTGCTGCTGTTCCTGTCCGGCTCCCCCGGGCAGGTCTTCAGCCGCCAGCAGCTGCTCGAACAGGTCTGGGAGCACAGCTACTACGGGGACTCCCGCCTCGTCGACGCGTGCGTCATGCGGTTGCGCGGAAAGATCGAGGGCGACCCCCGCAAGCCGGGCTACGTGCAGACCGTACGGGGCTTCGGCTATCGGTTCGGGCCCCTGTGACCCCCTCCGGGCATGCCCTCCGTACGCGCCCCGGGCGCCGCCTCCCCCGCTGGGCCCCGCAGGGTCTGCGCACCCGCCTGGTCGCCGCCTTCCTCGCCGTCTCGGCGCTGAGCGCCCTGCTCACCGCGACCCTCACCTTCCGCCAGGCTCGCGCGGCGATCCTGGACCGTACGCAGGACTCGGCCGTGGGCGACCTGCGCACCCAGATCGACTCGCTCGCACCGGGCGTACCGGTTCCGCCGACCGGGGACGACCTGACCGTGCTCGTACGGCAGTTGGACCGGGCGGGCGGCTCGCGCGGCTGGCACACGGCGGCGCAGTACCGGTTCGCGGACGGCACGGTCCGTACGGCCGGCGACCTCACGGCCGTACCGGCCGAACTGCGGGCGGCCGCCGATGAGCAGGAGACCCTGCGCCAGCGCTTCACCCGAGACGGCGACCCCTGGCTCGCGATCGGGATGCCGGTGGCGTACTCGACCGGCCCGGGCGGCGCGGACAACGGGACGGCCTCGGGGCTGCGCGTCTACGCGGTCCTCTCGCTGCGGGACCAGAAGGCCGACATCTCCGCGCTGGTCACCGCCGCGCAGGCGGGCGCGCTGCCCGCGCTCGCCTTCGCCCTGGTGCCCGCGCTGTTCGCGGCCCGCCGACTGCTGCGGCCCGTGCGCAGGCTCCGTACGGCCGCCGAGAAGATCACCGACGGCCACCTCGACACCCGGCTCGAGGTCGTCGGCAGGGATGAACTGGCCGATCTGACCACGACGTTCAACAAGATGGCCACCACCCTGGAGCGCGACGATGCCGAGCTGCGCCGGATGGAGGCCAACGCCCGGCGCTTCGCCGCGGACGTCTCGCATGAACTGCGCACCCCGCTCGCCGCGATGACCGCCGTCACCGAGGTGCTCGACGAGGGCGTGGCGGGCCTCGACGAGGACACCGCCGACGCGGTCCGGCTGATCAGCGACGAGACCCGCAAGCTGGCCCGGATGGTCGAGGACCTGATGGAGATCTCCCGGTTCGACGCGGGTGCCGCGGCGCTGCACCTCGACGAGGTCGATGTGGCGACGGCCCTGCGCAAGACCCTCCAACTGCGCGGCTGGACGGACGAGGTGGCGGCGCACCTGCCCGACGGCGTACGCGCGGGGCTCGACCCGCGCCGCCTCGACGTGGTCGTCGCCAATCTGGTCGGCAACGCACTGCGGCACGGCGGCGCCCCCATCCACCTCGGCGCGTACGCGGCCGGCGGGCAGCTGACGATCGAGGTCGCCGACCGTGGCCCGGGTATTCCCGAGGACGTCCTGCCGCATGTCTTCGACCGCTTCTACAAGGCGGACGCGGCCCGTGCACGCTCCGAGGGCAGCGGCCTGGGCCTGGCCATCGCGCACGAGAACGTACAGCTGCACGGCGGCACCCTGACCGCCGCGAACGACCCGGCCGGGGGTGCGGTGTTCACGGTGACCTTGCCGCTCACGCCCTCGCCGGCGGACGGAGAGCAGAAGTGAAGCGCCGACTCAGCGCCCTGGCCGCCCTGTTGACCCTGCTCACCGGCTGCGGCGTCTCCGACACAGGACCCGAACCCGCCGGCGCGGTGGCGAGTGGTCTGGAACGCACCGGAAAACGGGAGCACTTCACCCGGCTCTACTTCATCGGCGTGAACGGCAACCAGGCCGTGGCCCGCAGGACGGACGGCCCGGCAGGCCCCGCACAGGCCGTCCGTATGCTCGTCGAGGGCCCCACCGAGGCGGAGCGGCAGCGCGGCCTGATCACCCAAGTACCGGACATGAGCGCCGACTTGCGGGTCTCGGCCCGCGAGGGCGTCGTCGACCTGCATCTGCCCGTCGTGATCGCCTCCGGCGACCTGGGGACCATGGCACTCAGCCAGCTCGTCTGCACGGCCGCCCATGCCGACCTGCCCGGCAACGTGGCACCGGACGACGTCGAGGTCCGCGTCTACGAGCTCAGCGAGAGCGACCCGTTCCCCGTACGGTGCAACCGTTTCAATATCGCGCAGCCCGCCGGCGTATCCACCAAGGACTGAGCTACTCCCCGGCCGCGGAGGCCACAGCGGACGCGGGAGCCGCAGAGGAAGCAGGGGCCGCAGAGGTGAGCCGGCCGATGTCCACGCTCTCCCCACCCGCCTGCGGCGCGGGCAGCACCCACCACAGCAGGACGAGCGCGGCCACACACCCCGCGAAGGCACACAGCCCCGAACGGCCCCTCGCCCAGCGGCACTTGAAGCGCACCGGATCCTCCACGAGCACCTTCGTGAGCGCCGCCGCGGCCACCGAGACCGCCAGGAGCACCGCCGTCCGCGGCCACCCGCCGAAGCCGAGCCGCTCCTCGGAGAGGAGCACATACACTGGCCAGTGCCACAGATAGAGGCTGTACGAGAGGGTGCCGAGCAGCCGCAGCGGCGCGGCGCCGAGCACCCGGCCGGGCAGCGATCCTGGCCGCCGCGCGAGCAGGGCGATGAGCAGCGCGCAGGCAAGGGAGTGCGCGAAGAGCCCGCCCCGGAAGAGGCCGGGTGCTTCCTGGCCGTCGGTGAGCACCCAGTACGCCGCGAGCCCCGCGATCAGGGCTCCGCACAGGGCCGCGACCCTACGGGCGCCGAGGCGGGCGAGCAGTCCGCGCACCGGCCCCGTGGCCATCAGCGCACCGAGGAGCAGTGCGGAGGCCCGCGTGTCGGTGCCCTCGTACACCCTGGTCGTGTCGAGCGGGTCGACCAGGAGCAGCATCAGCGCGAGCGATCCGAGCGCGCCCGCCCCGGCGACGGCGGCCACCCACCGGTGCGCGTGCCGGCCGTGTGCGAGCACGCACAGCACCAGCGGCCACAGCAGATAGAACTGCTCCTCCACCGCGATGGACCACAGGTGGCTGAAGACCCGCTCTTCACCGGAGTTCCAGTAGCCGATCTGCTCGGCGATGAAATGCCAGTTGGCGATGTTCGCCAGCGTCCACGGGGCGTCGTCCAGCGCGAATGTACGCACCGAGGCCGAGGCGAACAGCCAGGTCAGGACGAGCGATCCGGCCACCGTCAGCGCGAGCGCGGGGAAGAGCCTGCGCACCCGGCGCCCCCAGAAGGCCGCCAGGTCCACACCTCCGGCGGCCGCTCCCCTGAGCAGCAGGCCGGTGATGAGGAACCCGGAGAGCACGAAGAACAGATCCACCCCGAGGAAGCCGCCGCCGAAGTGCCCGGCATGGAAGAACAGGACGGCGGCGACGGCGACACCGCGCAGCCCGTCGAGGGGAGCGATATGCGCCCTGGCGCCGGTGACCGCACCCGCCCTGGCGCCGGTGACCGCACCCGCCGTGGCGCCGGTCACCGCACCGGGCCGCCGCGGTGCCGCATGGCGGGGCGGAGTAGCCGGATGGCGCTTGTGGAACCGCGCCGGAACCTGCGTGTGCACGATCGGAACCCTCCCGCCCATGACGACGCGGTTCAGCCGCAGTCGAGCTGCGTGAACGCCTTGTCGCCCGTCCACGAGCCCTTCGCCCACTTCTCGGGGGCGGCCGGCCTGATCCCGTACGCGTCCTCGAGTTGGTCGCCGAACCACTTGGCGAACGTGGCCGTGCCCTGCTGACAGGCGTGGATGCCGTCCTTCTTCGCGCGCTGCGCCTTGGCGGCGGCCGGATCGGTGCCCCAGAGTTCGGAGGCGTCGACGAAGCGGACGTCGTCCTTGTTCTTCCCGGCGACCTCCTTGGCCACCTGCGGCGCGTTCGCCAGGTCCTTCTCGTACCTCTTGTAGAACTCGTCGATCTTGTACGGCGGTGCGGTGACGATCATCAGCTGCGCACCCGCGTCTTCGACGGTCCGGGCGAGCTTCTCGTAGCCGGCCCGCTGCTGGTCCTTGGTACCCCAGTCGAAAGTGGAGATCTGGTACGCCACGATGTCCGGCTTGAACTCGGAGAGCTCCCTGGCCAGTTGGGTGAAGGTGTCCGCGGCGAGCTTCTTGGTCATCTTGCCGTCGTCGACCACATTGCCGCCGCCGTCGGACGCGATGGACCTGAAGTCCACCCCGCTCTCCTTCATCGAGGCGCCCAGCGGCAGCCCTTCGCCGTGGGCGATCGAATCGCCCATCCACAGCAGCTTCTTGGACCCGCCGCCGGCCCTGTCGGGGGCGGCGAGGTTCTCCGAACCCTTGTCCTTGCCCGAGGCGCCGCCCTGCGCACCGCCGCAGGCCGCGAGGCCGAGGAGCAGGGCACCCGCGCCGATGGCGGCGGGCAGGGCGAGGGCGGTACGGCGGCGACGCCGAGGGGTGGTGGACCGGGGGGTGATCTCGTTGCTGTTCATGCCCTCGATCCAACGTGTCCCGTGTGAGCGACCGGTCATCACTTTTTGAGCATCCGATGACCGGTCGCACAGCCTGGCGTCAGCTCAGCGACTTGACCGCCGCAGCGTCATACGCCGCCAGCTCGCCCAGCCGTCCGCCCAGGACCTTCTCCGCCCACTGCGGATCCTGGAGCAGCGCCCGGCCGATCGCCACCAGGTCGAACTCCTCGCTCTCCATACGGTCCAGGAGGTCGTCGATGCCGCGAGCCGTCGCGCCCTCGCCCGCGAAGGAGCGCAGGAAGTCGCCGCCGTCGAGGCCGACCGAGCCGACCGAGATGGTGGGCTTGCCGGTGAGCTTCTTCGTCCAGCCGGCCAGGTTCAGGTCGGAGCCCTCGAACTCGGGGAGCCAGTAGCGGCGGGTCGACGCGTGGAAGACGTCGACGCCGGCCGCCGCGGGCGGGGCGAGGATCGCCTCGGGCTCTTCGGGGGTCTCGGCGAGCCGGGCGTCGTACGCCTGCTGCTTCCACCGCGGGGAGCGGAAGAGGACGGGGAAGTCCGGGGAGACGGCCCCGCGCACCGCCGCCACGATCTCGGCCGCGAACTTCGTACGGGCCACCGCGGAGCCCCCGTACGCGTCGGTGCGGCGGTTGGTGCCCTCCCACAGGAACTGGTCGATCAAGTAGCCGTGCGCGCCGTGCAGTTCGACACCGTCGAAGCCGAGGCGTTCGGCGTCGGCGGCGGCCTGTGCGAAGGCCGCGACCACGTCGTCGAGGTCCGCTTGCGTCATCGCCTTGCCGGTGGGCTCGGCGCTCTCCTTGTAGATCCCGGACGGGCCCATGGGCTCGGCGTCCGTGAACGGCGGCTCACCTGCCCTGCGGACCATGCCGATGTGCCAGAGCTGCGGCATGATCGTGCCGCCCGCCGCATGCACGGCGTCCGCGACCTTCTTCCAGCCCGCGAGCTGCTCCTCGCCGTGGAAGCGCGGGACGCTGTCGCTCTGGCCGGCCGACGCGTGGCCGACGTAGGTGCCCTCGGTGATGATCAGGCCGACACCGGCGGCCGCGCGCCGCGCGTAGTACGAGATCACGTCGTCGGTGGGTATGCCGCCCGGCGAGAACATCCGGGTCATGGGCGCCATGACGATCCGGTTGGGCACGGTCAGACCGTTGAGCTGCACCGGGCGGGACAGGACCTGGGCAGCGCGGCCCGTGGTGCCGGTGGGCTCAGTGGCATCGGCGACGGTCACGTGGGGGCTCCTTGGGGAGGGGGCTCATGGGCGGGTACGACAGGTGCGACGGGTACGACGGGTACGACGGGTGCGACAGGTACGACGGGTGCGACAGGTACGGCAGGTCCAACGGGTACGGAAGGTGCGATACGTACGGCAGGCGCGAGACATACGGCAGGCACGCACATACCGACCGGTGAGTATGCACCAGCCGCGTCCACTGCAACTGGCGCACCCCGCACCGCATTCCGTCTCCCCGGGCCCCTCGTACGTGATCCCGGACACGTGCCCCGGATGCGCCTGAGGGCGCTTCAGACCCCCAACCCCCGCAATCCCGCCCAAAGCGCCACCGTCGCCCCCGCCAGCGCCACCGGCGTGGTCAGCAGGCCGAGCGTGGTGAACTCCCGCAGCCGTACGTCGTGATCGTGCTGCTGCGCGATCCGGCGCCAGAGCAGGGTGGCCAGCGAGCCCGTGTACGTCAGGTTGGGGCCGATGTTCACGCCGAGCAGGACGGCGAGCACCGCGCCGGGCCCGGACGGCGCCGCGAGCGGAATCAGGGCGAGCACCGCGGGCAGGTTGTTGATGAGGTTGGCCAGGAGCGCGGCGAGCGCGGCCGTGCCGAGCAGCGCGGGCAGCGAGCTGCCGTCGGGCAGGAAGCGGGCGAGGGCGTCACCGAGACCGTTGTCGACGACGGCCCGCACGATGACGCCGAGACAGAGCACGAAGAGCAGGAACGGCCAGTGGGTCGCGCGCACGATCCCGGCCGGCGTGGTGTGCCGCCGGCTCAGCGCGCGGGCGCCCATCACGGCCGCACCCGCGGCTGCCGCCCACGCCGGGTCGATGCCGAGCGCGGACGCCACCGCGAACCCGGCGAGCGTCGCGCACACGGTGACCAGGGCGAACAGCGGCAGCTCGGGCGGCTCGTCGGCGGCCACGGGCGCAGCGGGTGCGTCGAGATCGGCGGCGAACCAGCGGCGGAACACCACGTACTCGATCCCGATGGCCACCAGCCACGGCCCCAGCATGAGGAGCGCGAAGCGCGTGAAGCTCAGGCCGGTGGCGGCGAAGGCGAGCAGGTTCGTCAGATTCGATACGGGCAGCAGCAGCGAGGCGGTGTTGGAGAGGTGGGCGCTCGCGTAGACGTGGGGCGCGGGGCGGGCGCCCATCCTGGCCGCCGTGGCGAACACCACGGGGGTCAGCAGGACGACGGTGGCGTCCAGGCTGAGCGCGGCGGTGATCAGCGAGGCCAGCGTGAACACCGCGCCGAGCAGCCGGCGCGGACGGTGCCGGGCCCAGCGGGCCATCCAGGTCCCGCAGGCGTGGAAGAGCCCTTCGTCGGCGCAGAGCTGGGCGAGGACGAGCACCGCGGCGAGGAACCCGATGACCGGCCCGAGCCGGGCGGCCTCCTCCCCCACCTCCGCGAGCGGCAGCGCACCGGAGACGATCACCACGGCCGCCGCCGGTACGGCGAACACCGCCTCCGGCCGCCCGAAGGGCCGTACGACGGCACAGACGAGGGTCACGACGAGGGCGGCCACGGCCAGGAACTCGATCAGCACGTATCCGATCATCACCCGCGTGCGCCCCGTCCCTGCCACAGGGCCCCGCCCGGCGGAGGACCCAGGCGGCGGGCCGAAACGGCGGAGAGCGGCCCCCGGGCGGGGTGAGATCGCGAGGACAGGGCCAGTTCGGGGCGGGCTGCGGGGTGAGATCTCGCAGGGCGGGCGGGTCTGGGGCGGGCTGCGAGCGTGCCGCTCGGGTGGACGAGCCGCTTGGAGGAGGGCTGCGAGCGTGCCGCCCGGGTGGGCTGAGGGAGGAGCCGTTCGGCGGAGGGCTGCGAGCGCGCCGCTCGGGCGGGCTGAGGGACGAGCCGCTTGGTGGAGGCTGAGGTCGCCGAGCCTCTCGTCGGCCGGCAGCCGCACCAAGCAGGCGGCCCCTCGGCGGGCCTCGGCCCAGCGGCCCGGCGGCCACGGCCGCGCCGCCAGCTCCCCGGCACCCGGCTCACGCTCGACGCCTCCAGGTCCAACGGCAGCGCCCCCGTGGAGAGCTGGGCCGCCAGTTCCTTCGCGGTGCGCTCCGTGAAGTTGCCGGAGATCTGCGCCTTGCCGCCGGTGATCGCCTGGCTGACGGACGGCGCCGAGAGCACCTCGCCGTCCAGGACGATCGCGAACTGGTTCTGCGGTGGCGTCTGCGCCGAGAGCCGCCCGGTCACCTCCGCGAAGCGGTCCGCGCCCTCCGTCGTGAAGTCCAGGTTCACGAGCCAGGTGCCCACGTTCTCGTCGAGCGCCGCCTCCGCCCGGGAGATCTCGTCGCCGGGCAGGGCGACCGGTTCGAGCACGTACCGCGTGGTGGCGTCGTCGGGCCCCGTCCCACAGGTGGTGAGGGCATCCGACGCGGCGGCCTCGCTCTCCCGGCACGTGCCCTTCTCCACCGGCTGCACGCTCGTCACCGGCCGGAACCCCAACTCGGCGGTGCGGCCCAGGGATTTGAGGGCCTCCTCGTCGGCGCGCGATCCGGTGAGGGTGATCCGCCCGTCCCGTACCGCGATCTCGACGCCTTCCAGCTCAGCCGACGCGGCCCGCTGTCGCATCAGTTCGGCGGTCCGCTCCAGCACCGAGTCGGAACCCGTCTCCCCGCCGGTGACCGTGAACGTCACGGTGGCCTTCCCCCGCGCACCCGGTGCCGAAGCCGAGGACGCCCCCGACTCCCGCCGCTCCCCGAGCCAGTCCCCGTCCGACCCGGACCCACCGCAGCCCGCGAGCACCAGCGCCGCACCCGCCGCCACAAGTCCCCACTTCGCGCCCCTAAGGCGCCGCATCCCCGTGTTCACCCGGCCATCGTGGCAGCGGATCGTCACAGACATACCGGAATCGCACCGATCGGCCCTGATCCGCACGGCCGGCAGCGCCCCCTGCCGGGGCGGCGTCCTCGGCGCACTCGGTGCCGGCCACGCACCTCTACAGTCACGTCCACCGGCACCTCGCTGTCACCGCCCGCGGAAACCGGCTCACGGAAACCGGCCCGCCCCTGAGGATTCCCGGGGCGCACGAAGCTTCCGAGCAGGCTGTACGGAGCTGCCGGCAGCATGCCAACATGGCTTTCCCGCATCGAAGTTGCTCAGCACCACGGAATCACGGGGGCAAGCGTGAGCGCAGCACTGCGGTGGATCACAGCGGTCGCGGGTTCGGCCGCGGCATTCCTACTTGTGGCCGTGCCGTGGGCCTCGCTCGCGCCCGGCGGTGACGATCCCTGGGATGTGATCGGCCCGGTGGCGGGCGTCGTGGCAGCGGGCGCACTCGCCGCGCTGGGCTGGTGGGCGACCCGGGCCGATGCCACGACCGGTGGCGGAGTGCGGCGTGTGCACCAGTCCGCGCGCGGTGGCGGCGACATCACACAGACCGCCGGCGACCACGGCACGGGCGCCGGGAGGCGGCGTCGGCCCGCACGGGAGAACGTGCGGCAGAAGGCCGGCGGCAAGGGCACGGGAACCATCGACCAGACCGGCGGCAATCGTTTCTGAGGCCGGAGGGACTGGGGGACCGGGGGGCCGGGGTGAAGCGCCAAGACCGCAGACGCGTACGGCAGACCGCGCGCGCGGGCTACGACGTGACCCAGGTTGCCGGTGACCTGAACGTACACATCGACGGTTCGGCCCCGGCAGCGGAGCCGGAGATCGAGTGGCCGGTCCGGGTGGGGACGGTGCCGCCGCTCGCCGCCGCCTTTCAGCCGCGTACGGCGGTACGGGAGAAGATCGCCCGGGCCCGGGCTCGTACCGGCGACGGCGGGCCGGGACTCTCACAAGTCCTTGTGGGCCAAGGGGGCGTGGGCAAGAGCCAGTTGGCCGCCTCCCTGGCCCGGGAGGCGCGGGACGAGGAGCGGTCCGGGGAGCGCGGCCTCGATGTGCTCGTGTGGGTGAAGGCGACCGAACCGGACCAGATCATCACGGCCTATGCGGAAGCCGCGGGGCGCCTGCGCCTGCCCGGCAGCACGTCGGACGACAGCGCGGGTGCGGCGCAGGCGTT
>NZ_JAEIMH010000085.1:0-16436 GCF_016464295.1 Streptomyces sp. N35
GGTTTCGGGAAGGGGCGGGGCGGGGAGAAAGGCCCGCCGCAGGCGCCACCCACCCGCACCCGACCTACCCCCAGCGCCCCGTACGCCCCAGCAGAAGCGCCGCCGCCGCCGTCCCCGCCGTGGACGTCCGCAGCACGCTCGGCCCGAGCCGGTACGGCTTCGCACCCGCGGCGGCGAAGGCCTCCAACTCCTGCGGGGACACGCCCCCTTCGGGCCCGACGACCAGGACGATCGACCCGGCCGAGGGCAGCGAAGCCGAGGCGAGCGGCTCACTGCCTTCCTCGTGCAGCACGGCGGCGAAGTCGGCCGAAGCCACCAGCGCGGCCACCTGCTTGGTGGAAGCGAGCTCACCCACCACAGGGAACCGCAACCGCCGCGACTGCTTCCCCGCCTCCCGCGCCGTCGCCCGCCACTTGTTCAGCGCCTTGGCCCCCCGCTCACCCTTCCACTGCGTGATGCAGCGCGACGCGGCCCACGGCACGATCCCGTCGACCCCCGTCTCGGTCATGATCTCGACGGCGAGCTCACCGCGGTCGCCCTTCGGCAGCGCCTGTACGACGGTGATCCGCGGACTCGGCTCGGGCTCCACCGGAAACTCGGACGCCTCGACGAGCAGCGTGTCCTTGCCCTCCGTACGCAGCACGGTCCCGGCCGCCGCCCGCCCCTGCCCGTCGGTGAGCACGATCTCCTCACCGGCCTGCAGCCTGCGCACGGATACGGCATGCCGGCCCTCGGGCCCGTCCAGGGTGAGGACGACACCGGGCCCGGCCCCTTCGAGGGACTCGACCACGAACACCGGGGCGGTCACGCCGCACCCCGCGCACCGAGCGAGGCGGCCGCGGACCGGCACTCGGCGGCGAGCACCTCGACCAGCTGACCCGCGGGCAACTCCCTTGCCATCCGGTGCCCTTGACCGGCCCACAGCGCCATGCCCTGCGCGTCCCCGGCCTTCGCGGCGGCCTTGCGCAGCCCGCTCGTGAGGTGGTGCACCTGCGGATACGCGGCCGGCGCGTAGGGCCCGTGCTCGCGCAGGAACCGGTTGACCAGGCCACGGGCCGGCCGGCCGGAGAAAGCGCGGGTCAGTTCGGTGCGTACGAACAAGGGGTTGGTCATGGCCTGCTTGTGCAGCACATTGGCGCCGGACTCCGGGCACACCAGGAACGCCGTGCCCAACTGCGCCATGTCCGCCCCGGCCGCGAGCACCGCCGCGATCTGCCCGCCGCGCATCAGACCGCCCGCGGCGACGATCGGCAGCTGCACGGTCTCGCGTACCTGCGTGATCAGGGAAAGCAGCCCGATCCCCGCACCGTCCGTCTCCGGATTGTCGCGATGCGTCCCCTGGTGCCCGCCGGCCTCGATGCCCTGCACGCACACCGCGTCGGCGCCCGCCCACTGAGCGGCCTGCGCCTCCTCGGGCGAGGTGACGGTGACGACGCTGTACGTACCGACGCGGGCCAGCGCGTCGAGCACATCACGGCTGGGGCAGCCGAAGGTGAAGGAGACGAGCGGCACCGGATCGTCGAGCAGGATCGCCAGCTTGGCGTCGAAGCCGTCGTCCAGATTGGAGTCCGGGTCGCCCAGCGGGGTCTCGTACCAGGCGGCCTCACCGGCGAGCTGCGCGGAGTACACCAGGACCGCGGCCTTGTCGCCGAGCTCGGGCTGCGGCATGAACAGATTCACGCCGAAGGGCTGCCCGGTCAGCCCGCGCAGCTGCTTGATCTCCTGGTACATCCCGTCGGCGGTCTTGTACCCGGCGGCGAGGAAACCGAGCCCGCCGGCCTCGGACACGGCAGCGGCCAGCGAAGGGCAGGAGGCGCCACCCGCCATGGGGGCCTGCACGATCGGATGAGGGCAGAGATCGGTCAGTGCGGTGGACATGACGGCATCGTGCCACGTCCGCCGGTCCCGGCTAAATCGAGCCGTCCCCCGTCCCGCATACGAAGAACTCGGCCCCTCCCGGGGGAGGAACCGAGCTCTTCGTACGTACGGAAATCAGCGCCCGTTGAAGGCGTCCTTCAGCCGCGAGAACAGGCCCTGCTGCCCCGGCTGAAACTGCCCGGTGGGCCGCTCCTCACCGCGCAGCACCGCCAGCTCCCGAAGGAGCCGCTCCTGCTCGGGGTCGAGCTTCGACGGCGTCATGACCTCGACATGCACGATGAGGTCACCGCGACCGCCGCCGCGCAGATGCGTCACACCACGGGCGTGCAGCGGAATCGACTGTCCGGACTGGGTGCCGGGCCGGATGTCGACCTCTTCCATTCCGTCCAGCGTCTCCAGCGGCACCTTCGTGCCGAGCGCGGCCGCCGTCATCGGAATGGTCACCGTGCAGTGCAGATCGTCACCGCGCCGCTGGAACACCGGGTGCGGCAGCTCGTGGATCTCGACGTAGAGGTCACCGGCGGGACCGCCACCGGGACCCACCTCGCCCTCGCCGGCCAGCTGGATCCGCGTGCCGTTGTCGACACCGGCCGGGATCTTCACGGTCAGGGTGCGCCGCGACCGTACGCGGCCGTCACCGGCGCACTCCGGACACGGGGTCGGCACCACGGTCCCGAAGCCCTGGCACTGCGGGCACGGCCGCGAGGTCATGACCTGACCGAGGAAGGACCGCGTGACCTGCGAGACCTCACCGCGACCGCGGCACATGTCACAGGTCTGCGCGGAGGTGCCGGGGGCGGCTCCCTCGCCGGAACACGTCGTACAGACAATGGCCGTATCGACCTGAATGTCCTTCGTGGTCCCGAACGCGGCCTCGTCCAGCTCGACCTCGAGCCGGATCATGGCGTCCTGGCCACGGCGCGTACGGGAACGGGGCCCGCGCTGGGACGCCGTACCGAAGAACGCGTCCATGATGTCCGAGAAGTTCCCGAACCCGCCCTGTCCGAAGCCGCCCGCGCCACCGCCGCCGGAGGCCGACAAGGGGTCTCCGCCGAGGTCGTAGACCTGCTTCTTCTGCGGGTCGGAGAGCACCTCGTAGGCGGCGTTGATCTCCTTGAACCGCTCCTGGGTCTTCGGGTCCGGATTCACATCCGGGTGCAGCTCGCGAGCGAGCCTGCGGAAGGCCTTCTTGATCTCGTCCTGGGAAGCGTCGCGGCGCACGCCGAGTACGGCGTAATAGTCCGTGGCCACTTACGACTCCGCCAGGATCTGTCCGACGTAACGTGCCACTGCGCGTACTGCTCCCATCGTTCCGGGGTAATCCATGCGGGTCGGTCCGACCACGCCGAGCTTGGCGACTGCTTCGCCGCCCGAACCGTAGCCGACCGAGACGACCGACGTGGAGTTGAGCCCCTCGTGGACGTTCTCATGCCCGATACGTACGGTCATGCCCGGGTCCTTGGCCTCGCCGAGCAGCTTGAGGAGCACGACCTGCTCCTCGAGCGCTTCGAGCACCGGCCGGATCACGAGCGGGAAATCATGCCCGAAGCGCGTCAGATTGGCGGTGCCGCCGATCATCAACCGCTCTTCGGACTCCTCGACAAGTGTTTCGAGGAGCGTGGCGAGCACGGTCGCCACCGTCCCCTGATCGTCCCGGTCGAAGGACTCGGGCAGATCCTGGACGAGCTGCGGCACGTCGGAGAACCGGCGTCCCGCCACTCTGCTGTTGAGCCGTGCTCTGAGGTCCGCGAGCGAGGTCTCGCCGAACGGCGCCGGGCAGTCGACGTGCCGCTGCTCGACCCGCCCCGTGTCCGTGATCACCACGAGCATCAGCCGCGCGGGAGCGAGCGAGAGCAGTTCCACATGCCGCACCGTGGACCGGGTCAGGGACGGGTACTGCACGACGGCGACCTGCCGGGTGAGCTGCGCGAGCAGCCGCACGGTACGTCCGACGACGTCGTCGAGGTCGACGGCACCGTCCAGGAAGTTCTGGATGGCCCGCCGCTCCGGAGCCGACAGCGGTTTGACGCCGGCCAGCTTGTCGACGAAGAGCCGGTAGCCCTTGTCGGTCGGGATCCGCCCGGCGCTCGTATGAGGCTGGGCGATGAACCCCTCGTCCTCGAGCGCGGCCATGTCATTGCGTACGGTCGCGGGCGAGACCCCGAGCTTGTGCCGCTCGGTGAGCGCCTTGGAGCCGACCGGCTCCTCGGTGCCGACATAGTCCTGGACGATGGCGCGCAGCACCTCGAGCCTGCGTTCACTGAGCATCCGCGCACCTCCAGCTGTCGTTCCCGAACCGGCCGTCTGGCACTCATGGCGTACGAGTGCCAGCAAAGCTTCTGGTCAGTGTACGGCCGTCGGGTAGCGCCCTAGCAAGGCCGACCACCCTAAGAGCCTGCGAACGAACCCTCGCCTGCGGGACGGTGCCCGGCACGCACGCTCGCTGCGTTGCCGAACCGCCCTAGTGGCTCTGATGCGGTTAGCGTCACGGTATGACCTTCAGTTGGGAAGAGTTCGGCTGGGAAGAGCTTGGCGACGGCATCGGCCGCAGGCGGCTCCCCGTGTGGGACGCGACCGTGGCACTCGTCGCCGGACCGTCCGGCGCGCTGCTCTTCGACACCGGTTCGTCGCTGCGCGAGGGGGCCGAGATCCGCACACAGGTCCAGGCGTTGCTCGGCGGCCGGCGTGTGACCCATATCGTCCTCAGCCACCCGCACTTCGACCATGTCCTCGGTACGGGGGCGTTCGCCGGCGCGCGGATCTATGCCGCCGCCGGCATGGAGAAGGCCCTGGCCGAGGACGGCCGCGAGGAACTCCGCCTCGACGCCGTACGCCAGGGCCTGTCCGAATCCGAGGCGTCCTCGTCCACGGACGTGGTCATCCGCCCGCACCACCTGATCACCCGTGAGTGGACGGTCGACCTGGGCGGCGGCCGCGAGGTGCGCCTCTGCCTCGTGGGCCCCGCCCACTCCCCGTACGACGTGGCGGCCTGGATCCCGGACGCGGGGATCCTGCTGGCGGGCGACCTGATCGAGGAGTCGGGCGAACCGCAGGCGGGCCCGGACGCCACCTCGTCCCGCTGGCCCCTCGCGCTCGACCGCCTGCTCACACTGGGCGGACCGGACGCGCGCTATGTCCCCGGTCACGGTTCGGTGGTCGATGCGGCCTTTGTCCGCGCACAGCGCGACGCCCTTGCCGCACTGCACGGCGTGTCATAGCCCAACCGGCCCACCCTTTTCCTATCGTCGGCCGAATGCGCAGCTACAGCCCCGACCTCACCCCGCCGTGGAAGAAGCCGAAGCCGGTCCCGGCCGTGGAGGCGACGACGGACCTTGTCGTCGAGGAGGTGTCGACGGGCTTCTGCGGAGCGGTCATCCGCTGCGAGGCGAACACGGTCACGCTGGAGGACCGCTTCGGCAAGCACCGGGTGTTCCCGCTGGAGCCGCGCGGCTTCCTGCTCGACGGCAAGGTGGTGACCCTGACCCGCCCGGCCGCCCCTGCTCCGGTACGCCGGGATCGCACCGCATCGGGTTCGGTCGCGGTACCGACGGCCCGCGCCCGGGTGGCGAGGGCCGGCCGCATCTATGTCGAGGGCCGGCACGACGCGGAACTGGTCGAGCGGGTCTGGGGCGACGACCTGCGCATCGAGGGCGTCGTCGTCGAGTACCTCTCGGGCATCGACGACCTCCCCGCCATCGTCGCGGACTTCGCTCCCGGCCCCGACGCCCGCCTGGGCATCCTGGTCGACCACTTGGTCCCCGGCTCGAAGGAGTCCCGCATCGCGGCCTCGGTCACGGGCTCGCACGTCCTGGTGGCGGGCCACCCGTACATCGACGTCTGGGAGGCGGTGAAGCCGTCCTCGGTGGGCATCGCGGCATGGCCCCGTATCCCGCACGGCGAGGACTGGAAGACTGGGGTCTGCCGCGCGCTCGGCTGGCCGGACAACACGGGCGCGGCCTGGCAGCACATCCTGTCGAAGGTGACGTCCTACAAGGACCTGGAGCCGGAACTCCTGGGCCGAGTCGAGGAACTGATCGACTTCGTCACGTCCCCGGAAAGCTGAGACGCCAGCGAGGTGCAGGGGGCGAAGCCCCCTTGAGAGTCCGGGCGAAGCCCCTACGAGGGTCTGGGCGAAGCCCCCGCGAGGGTCCGGGCAAGCCCCCACGAGGGTCTGGGCGAAGCCCCCGCGAGGGTCCGGGCAAGCCCCCACGAGGGTCTGGACGAAGCCCGGGAAGACAGCCCTCCCCGCGCCCGAAGAGCCCGCCTCAGTCCACCAGATCGCGGACCACCGCGTCCGCCAGCAACCGTCCCCGCAGGGTCAGTACGGCCCGCCCCTGCGCGTAAGGCTCGGGCTGCAGCAAGCCGTCCGTGAGGGCGCGAGCCGCGGCCGCGAGGCCGGCAGGGCGCAGGAGCGACAGCGGGCAGCCGTCCGCCAGGCGGAGCTCGAGCAGCACCCGCTCGACTCGCCGGTCCTCCTCCGAGAGCAGCTCACGCCCGGCCCCGGGCGATGAGCCGGCCGCGAGCCGGGACGCATACGCACCGGGGTGCTTCACGTTCCACCAGCGCACCCCGCCCACGTGGGAGTGGGCGCCGGGCCCCGCGCCCCACCAGTCCGCGCCCCGCCAGTACAGCTCGTTGTGCAGACAGCGCGCCGCCTGGGACGTGGCCCAGTTGGAGACCTCGTACCAGTGGAAGCCCGCCGACGAGAGCACGGAGTCCGCCATCAGATAGCGGTCCGCGTGGACGTCGTCGTCCGTCATCGGGATCTCGCCCCGGCGGATCCGCCGGGCCCGCAGGGTGCCCTCCTCCACGGTCAGGGCGCACGCGGAGACGTGGTCAGGACCCGCACCGAGCACGGCGTCCAGGGACGCGCGCCAGTCGTCGTCGCTCTCCCCCGGCGTGCCGTAGATCAGGTCGAGGTTGACGTGCTCGAAGCCCTCGGCCCGCGCCTCGGCGACACACGCCTCGGGACGACCGGGCGTATGCGTACGGTCGAGGATCTGCAGCACGTGCTGCCTGGCGCTCTGCATGCCGAAGGAGACCCGGTTGTAGCCGCCGGCCCGCAGCGCGGCCAGATACGCGGGGTCGACCGAGTCCGGATTGGCCTCGGTGGTGACCTCCGCCCCGTCCGCGAGCCCGAACTCCTCGCGGATCGCGCCGAGGATCCGTACGAGATCGGCGGCGGGAAGCAGCGTCGGCGTACCGCCTCCGACGAAGACGGTCTCGACGGCCCGCGGGTCGTCCCCGAGCACCTTGCGCGCGAGCCGGATCTCGTCGATCAGGGTGTCGGCGTAGTTGTCGCGCGAGGCGAGCACGCCACCGGATCCGCGCAGCTCACCGGCGGTGTACGTGTTGAAGTCGCAGTAGCCGCAGCGGGTGGCGCAGTACGGCACGTGGACGTAGAACCCGAGGGGCCGCGCGGCGCTCCCGGCGAGCGCGGAGGCGGGCAGTGCCCCGTCGTCGGGCACGGGTTCCCCGTCGGGAAGAGCAGAAGGCATACCCCTATTGTCCCGGACGCCGAAAGCCCACGGCCCCACGAGCCCGCCGAGACCACCCAGCCCTGACCGAGTCGAGCCGAGCCGCACCTCACCGAGCCTGCAGCACCAACACCGCCAGATCGTCATCCACCGGCGTCTGCGCGAAGTCATGCACCAGGCGCCGGATCCGCTCCGCCACCATCGCCGCCGACAGCCCGCCGCACCCGGCGAGCGCGTTGGCCAGACCGTCCCCGTCGTCCAGCATCCGCAGCCCCGAGCGCCGCTCCGTGACCCCGTCCGTCACGCACAGGAGCGTCTCGCCCGAGCCGAGGACGAAGGACTCGCTCGTGTACTCCGGCTCGTCGAGCACCCCGAGGAGCACCTGCGGCCCGGCGGCCGGCCGTACCTCACCGTCCGGGCTGAGCAGCAGCGGCAGCGGGTGGCCGGCGCACGCGAGGGTGCAGCGGACCCCTTCAGGAGAGGGTTCGAGCTCCCCGTACAGAAGGGACAGGAAGCGCGTGGGAGAGCCCTCACCGCCCAGGTCGCCCATACCCGCCGCCGCGACCGCACGCGCCGCCGAGTCCGCCGCCTCCATCGCGTCGTCGAGCAGCAGCCGGTTGAGGCGGTCGAGTACGTCGGAGACCTGGTAGCCCTCGCGGGCGAGCAGCCGCAGCCAGGGGCGGGCGAGCCCGGTGACGACGGCGGCCTCCGGACCGTTGCCGCAGACATCGCCGAGGGCGAAGCACCAGCGGCCGTCGCCCGCCGGGAAGATGTCGTAGAAGTCGCCGCCCGCGAGCCCGTTGTCCCGCGGCTCGTACACCAGGGCGCTCTCCACACCCGGGACTTCGGCCATCGAGCTGGGCAGCAGACCGCGCTGCAGCACACGGCTGATGGTGGCCTGGCGCGAGTACTGGCGGGCCGCGCCGATCGCAAGGGCCACCCTGCGGCTGAAGTCCTCGAGGAGTCCGGTGACTTCGTCGGGGAAGCGCATCAGCCCGGTCCGCCCGAGCAGCAGCGTGCCGAGCGCGCGGCCGCCGGCGACCAGGCGGTACGCGAGCGCCGTACCGGAGGTGTCGCCGATGCCCTCGAAGGGCCACGGCACCGGGACGGGGCCGCCGTGCAGCGGGCCCGGGATGGCCGGGAGGTCCTTCTCCAGTACGCGGCGCAGTTCCTCGATCCGGGATTCGCTGTGGTGCCAGACGCGGGCGAGCCGGGGCGCGGTGGGCCCGGTGCCGCGGCCGTGCCGGTCGGCCTCGTCGTTGAGCCAGACCGCGCACCAGTCGGCGAGCCGGGGCACGAGGAGCTGCCCGGCCAGGGCCGCCACCATCTCCTCGTCGAGCTGGCCTGCGAGCAGATCGGAGGCCTCGGCGAGGAAGGCGAGCGCCCCGCGATTGCCCCAATCGCCTTGTTCGCGGGACTTCTTGGGCCCCGGCGAGAGGATGTCGGCGACGCGCAGCCCGCGCTGCAGCGCCTGCTCCCCCGCGTACGCCTCGATCTGCTGGGCCGCGTCCACGCCGTCCACCGGCAGGCGCGCCCAGACGGTCTTGTTGCCGGGGCGGTACGTGATGCCCCAGGACTCGGAGAGGCAGGCGACGAGTTGCAGCCCGCGGCCGTACTCGGCGAGGCCGCCCTGCGGCTGGCCGCCGGTCTCTCCGTGGACGGCCCGGCCGGGGTGGTGGTCGCACACCTCGATGACCACGGCCGCGCCCTCGTCCAGGTCTCCGTCGGCGGCCAGGGCCGCCTCCATCCGGCAGACGACCTCGACATGCGTGCCCGCGTGGACGACGGCGTTGGTGACGAGTTCGCTGACGAGGACGACGGCGTCGTCGGCGAGCCGCTCGGTCAGACAGGCCGACACGGGGATACCGGCCTCGGTCCAGTCGGCGAAGGCCGCGCGGACGAAACGGCGGGCGGCGGCCGGCGCCAGGGGGTTGCCCGGCAGCGAGGTGCTGGCATGGGCGCCATCCGCGGTCCTCAGCGGGGCATGGGCGGCTGAGGTGACTGGGCGGAATACGTTCTCCCGCTGCATTGGAATGGACCCCACTGTGCGGCTCCAGGGCAGTTCAGGGAAATGCCTCTCCGGCGACAGGGACAGAGTGACAGACTGGCTCCGCCCATAAGCGCCGAGTTACTGAAGTGGGCCGCCATGAGTGACAACCTCGCAGTTTCCGTGCTCGGAAACGGTCAAGTCCGAGCAGAAGACTTTCAGACGCTCCTCGCCGCGATGACGTCGCTACGCGATGGCGACTTCCGGGTGCGGGCGCCCGAGGGCTCGACCGGTGTCTCGGCCGAACTCGCCGCGGTCTTCAACCAGATCGCCGACCGCAACCAGCATCTGGCCTCCGAGCTGGCCAGATTGCGCAGGGAGATCGTCCGCCACGGAAGACTCGACGAACGGGTCGCGGCCTCACCGGGCCAAGGCTCCTGGTCCACCACGGTCGCGGACGCGAACATCGTCGTGGACGCCCTGGTCGCCCCCGCCGCCAACGCCACCCGTGTGCTCGACGCGGTGGCCGGCGGCGATCTGACCCAGCGCGTCGATCTGCACGACGGCAGCCGGCAGTTACGCGGCGACCTGCGTCATCTGGGCCGTGCCGTCAACAAGATGGTCGACCAGCTGTCCCTCTTCACGGGCGAGGTGACCCGGGTCGCCCGCGAGGTGGGCACCGAGGGCCGCCTCGGTGGACGCGCCAAGGTGCAGGGGCTCTCCGGCAGTTGGCGCCAGGTCACCGAGGCCGTCAACACGATGGCGTCCCGGCTCACCGCCCAGGTCCGCGATATCGCCGCGGTGACCACGGCGGTGGCGAGCGGTGACCTGACCCGTACGGTCACGGTGGAGGCCACCGGCGAGCTGCTCGAGCTGAAGCTCACCGTGAACACGATGGTCGACCAGCTCTCCGCCTTCGCCGACGAGGTCACCCGCGTGGCCCGCGAAGTGGGTACGGAAGGCCAGCTGGGCGGCCGCGCCCAGGTCCGCGGCGCGAGCGGGGTCTGGAAGGACCTCACGGACAACGTCAACTTCATGGCGTCCAACCTCACTTCACAGGTACGGAACATCGCCCAGGTGACGACGGCGGTGGCGTACGGGGATCTGAGCCAGAAGATCACCGTCGACGCCCGGGGCGAGATCCTGGAGCTGAAGTCCACCGTCAACACGATGGTCGACCAACTCTCCGCCTTTGCCGACGAAGTCACCCGCGTGGCCCGCGAGGTCGGCACCGAGGGCAAGCTGGGCGGACGCGCCCAGGTCCGCGGCGTATCGGGCGTGTGGAAGGACCTCACCGAGAACGTCAACTTCATGGCGGACAACCTGACCTCTCAGGTCCGCAACATCGCCCTGGTCTCGACGGCCGTCGCGCAGGGCGACCTGACGAAGAAGATCACGGTCGAGGCCAAGGGCGAGATCCTGGAGCTCAAGACCACCTTCAACACCATGGTCGACCAGCTCTCCGCCTTCGCGGGCGAGGTGACCCGCGTGGCCCGCGAGGTCGGCACCGAGGGCAACCTCGGCGGCCAGGCCCAGGTGCGCGGCGTATCGGGCGTGTGGAAGGAGCTGACCGACAACGTCAACTTCATGGCGACCAACCTGACATCCCAGGTCCGCAACATCGCCCAGGTCACCACCGCCGTGGCCAACGGCGACCTCTCCAAGAAGATCACCGTCGACGCGCGCGGCGAGATCCTGGAGCTCAAGGACACCGTCAACACGATGGTGCAGCAGCTGCGGGCCTTCGCCGACGAGGTCACCCGCGTCGCCCGCGAGGTCGGCACCGACGGCCGGCTCGGCGGACGCGCCCAGGTGCTCGGCGTATCGGGCGTCTGGAAAGACCTCACGGACAACGTCAACTACATGGCGGACAACCTGACATCCCAGGTCCGCAACATCGCCCAGGTCGCCACCGCGGTGGCCCAGGGCGACCTCTCCAAGAAGATCGACGTGGACGCGCGCGGCGAGATCCTGGAGCTGAAGACCACCATCAACACCATGGTGGACACGCTGTCGTCCTTCTCCTCCGAGGTCACCCGAGTGGCCCGGGAGGTGGGCTCCGAGGGCCAACTCGGCGGCCAGGCCCGGGTCGAGGGCGTGTACGGCACGTGGAAGCGCCTGACCACGAGCGTGAACGAGCTGGCGCTCAACCTGACCACCCAGGTCCGCGCGATCGCCGACGTGGCCTCCGCGGTCGCCCAGGGCGACATGTCCCGCTCCATCACCGTCGAGACCCAGGGCGAGGTCGCCGAACTCAAGGACAACATCAACCTGATGGTGTCCAACCTCCGCGAGACCACCCGCGCCAAGGACTGGCTGGAGTCCAACCTGGCCCGTCTCGCGGCCCTGATGCAGGGCCATCGCGACCTGATGGAGGTCGCCGACCTGATCCTGCGCGAGCTGACCCCGCTGGTGAACGCGCAGTACGGCGCGTTCTTCCTGGCCGACTCCGAAGCCGAGGGCACGGGGCTGCGTACTCCCGCACCGTCCAAGGGACTTGCCTTCATCGGCGGATACGGCTCCGCCCAGGGCTCCGTCATCGAAGTCGGCGGAATGCCGGTGCACGGCCTCGTGCGCCAGGCGGCCCTGGAGAAGAAGCGGATCCTCGT
This sequence comes from Streptomyces sp. N35, assembly GCF_016464295.1. Lineage (NCBI taxonomy): Bacteria > Bacillati > Actinomycetota > Actinomycetes > Kitasatosporales > Streptomycetaceae > Streptomyces > Streptomyces sp. N35. Next base: position 11,952 of record NZ_JAEIMH010000085.1, read on the forward strand.
CGAGGAGGCGCCGCCGGACTACATCAAGATCAACTCGGGGCTCGGCGACGCGGCACCCAGCAGCGTCGTGATCATCCCGATCATCTTCGAGGACCGGCTGCTCGGCGTCATCGAGCTGGCCTCGTTCTCCCGCTTCTCGGATGTCCACCTGGCGTTCTTCGACCAGTTCGTGAACACCATCGGCGTCGCGATCAACACCATCATCGCCAACTCCCGTACGGAATCCCTGCTCGGCGAATCCCAGCGCCTCGCGCTCCAGCTCCAGGAGCGGTCGAACGAACTCCAGCGCCAGCAGGCCGAGCTGCAGCGCTCGAACGCCGAGCTGGAGGAGAAGGCGGCCCTGCTCGCCACCTCGTCCCAGTACAAGTCGGAGTTCCTGGCGAACATGTCGCACGAGCTGCGCACCCCGCTGAACTCCCTGCTCATCCTGGCCCGTCTGCTCGCCGACAACCCAGAGGGCCGGCTCAACGACCAGGAGGTCCAGTTCGCCACGACCATCCACCGCTCGGGCACCGATCTGCTCCAGCTGATCAACGACATCCTCGACCTGTCGAAGATCGAGGCGGGCCGGATGGACGTACGCCCCAAGAAGCTCCCGCTGATCAAGCTGCTCGACTATGTCCACGCCACGTTCCGTCCCCTCACCCTCGACCGGGGTCTCGCCTTCGAGGTCGCGGTCGGCGAGGACGTACCGCGCGAGATCTACTCGGACGAGCAGCGCCTCCAGCAGATCCTGCGCAACCTGCTCTCCAACGCGGTGAAGTTCACCGGGAGCGGCCGCGTCGAGCTGCGCGTCAACCGCGTGGGCAATGTCGACAGCAAGAATCTGACCTTCTTCAAGGAAGGCGAGGAACTGCTCGCCTTCGCCGTCACCGACACGGGGATCGGGATCTCCGCCGACAAACTCCCCGTGATCTTCGAGGCGTTCCAGCAGGCCGACGGCACCACCAACCGCAAGTACGGCGGCACCGGCCTCGGCCTGTCCATCAGCCGCGAGATCGCCGGACTGCTCGGCGGCCGGATCGTCGCGGAGAGCGAGCCCGGCAAGGGCTCCACCTTCACGCTGTACGTTCCCGTAGCGCACTCCGGACACGGTCCGGTGCCGGACCCCCAGCTGGAGGACGGCGAGCTGGCCCACGGCCTTCGTTCGCTGAAACTGCCCGAACAGCAGTCGGCCGAGGACCCGGTGACGGTCCACGACCAGGACGACAACTGGCCGGCCACCACCAAGCTGGAGGAATGGCGCAACGGCCGGGCCGGTCAGGTCCTGCAGGGCCACCGGGTCCTCATCGTGGACGACGACATCCGCAATGTCTTCGCCCTCACCCACGTCCTCGGCCGGGTCGGCATGCCGGTCCTGTACGCGGAGAACGGCCGTGAGGGCATCGAGATCCTCGACCGGAACCCCGATGTCGAGGTGGTCCTGATGGACATCATGATGCCGGAGATGGACGGCTACGAGACGATCGAGGTCATCCGCCGCACACCGCGCTGGGCCGATCTGCCCATCGTGGCGCTCACCGCCAAGGCGATGCCCGGAGACCGGGAAAAGGCCATCGCGGGCGGCGCGAACGACTATGTTCCCAAACCGGTGGACGTGGACAAACTGCTGTCGGTGATGTGTTCTCTCCTGGACCCAGAGGGCACCGACGGCGCTGACGGCACCGGGACGAAGCAGCACAGCCAGGCAGCAATCGAACAGGGGCAGGCGAGCGGGTCAGGGCAGGAGCGCGTCGCCCCGCCTGAGACTGAATAGGCATCACCATCATGAGCACTGAGGTTTCGACAGACGACCGGGCAAGCATCCTCCTTGTCGACGACATGGAGGACAACCTGACCGCGCTCGAAGCCGTCCTGGGGTCACTCAACGAACCGCTGATCCGGGCGCGTTCGGGCGAGGAAGCGATGAAGGCGCTGCTGCGGCAGCCCTTCGCCGTGGTCCTGCTCGACGTCCGGATGCCCGGCATGGACGGCTTCGAGACCGCCGCGAACATCAAACGCCTCGATCAGACCAAGGACATCCCGATCATCTTCCTCACGGGCACGGACGCCGATACGGGCTATGCCTTCAGGGGATACGCGACGGGCGCGGCGGACTATCTCACCAAGCCCTTCGACCCATGGGTGCTGCGGGCGAAGGTGACGGTCTTCCTCGATCTGCACCGCAAGAATCTGCAGCTGCAGCGGGCGCTCGCCCGCGAACAGGCCCAGTTCGCCGAGCTGTCCGAGCTGCTCGCCCGGCTCGATTCCCGGCTGACCGCCGCGGATTCACCCGAACTCGCGGAAGCACGCGGCGAACTGGCCCGTATGGAAGAAGTGCTGACCCTCATGCGACGCGGGCGGAGCCAGTGATCCGGCTCCGCCCGCGCCCACGGTCCCGCAGGGGGTTCTGGGTCCTTACGCCTCGCGCGATCCCGCGTACATGTCGTCGACGAGCGCCTTGAACTCCCGCTCCACTACAGGACGCTTGAGCTTGAGGCTCGGCGTCAGCTCGCCGTGCTCGACGTCGAGATCACGCGGCAGGATCCGGAACTGCTTGATGGTCTGCCAGCGCTGCAGCCCCTGGTTGAGCTCCTTGACGTAACCGTCGATGAGCGCGGTCGTCTTCGGGTCGGCCAGGACGGCCTCGTACGAGGTGGGGGAAAGCCCCTCCTCCTTGGCCCAGTTGACGATGGACGCCTCGTCGAGGGCGATCAGCGCGGTGCAGTAGTTGCGGTCGGCGCCGATGACCAGGATGTTCGAGACGTACGGGCAGACGGCCTTGAACTGTCCCTCGACCTCGGACGGCGCGATGTACTTGCCGCCGGACGTCTTGATGAGGTCCTTCTTGCGGTCGGTGATCCGCAGATACCCGTCGGCCGAGAGCTCACCGATGTCCCCGGTGTGGAACCACCCGTCCGACTCCAGGACTTCGGCGGTCTTCTCGGGCAGCCCGTGGTAGCCCTGCATGATGCCCGGGCCGCGCAGCAGGATCTCGCCGTCGTCCGCGATCCGCACCTCGGTGCCGGGCAGCGGCTTGCCGACCGTGCCGGTGCGGTACGCCTCACCGGGGTTGACGAAGGACGCGGCGCTCGACTCCGTCAGACCGTAGCCCTCCAGAATGTGCACCCCGGCACCGGAGAAGAAGAACCCGATCTCGGGCGCGAGCGCGGCCGACCCGGAGACACAGGCCCGAAGCCGCCCGCCGAACGCCTCACGCAGCTTGGAGTACACCAGCGCGTCGGCGACCTTGTGCTTGGCGCTGAGCCCGAAGGGCGCGGAGGACTTCCCCGTACGGCGGAAGTTGTCCTGCGTGACCTTGGCGTACTCGCGCGCGACACCCGCCGCCCACTGGAAGATCTTGTACTTGGCGCCACCGCCGGCCCGCGCCTTGGCCGCGACCCCGTTGTAGACCTTCTCGAAGATCCGCGGCACGGCGGCCATATAGGTCGGCTGCACGACGGGCAGATTTTCGATGATCTTGTCGACCCGCCCGTCCACGGCGGTGACATGACCGACCTCGATCTGGCCGCTGGTCAGCACCTTGCCGAAAACGTGCGCGAGCGGCAGCCACAGGTACTGCACATCGTCGGGACCGACGAGCCCGGTCTGCGCGATGGCCTTCGCCATGTACGACCAGTTGTCGTGCGGAAGGCGGACGCCCTTGGGCTTGCCGGTGGTGCCCGAGGTGTAGATCAGCGTCGCGAGCTGGTCCTTCGTGAGCGCCGCGACGCGCTCCTTCACAACCTCGGGATTCTTCTCCAGATACGCCGCTCCGCGGGCCTCGAGGTCCTCGAGGGAGAGCACCCAGCCCTCCGGATCGCCCTCGGCGGCCTGCGCGTCGGCGGTCTGCATCACCACGACATGCTTCAGATCCGGCAGCTCACCGCGCCGCTCGCGCACCTTCGCCAGCTGCTCGGCGTCCTCGGCGATCAGCACTCGGCTGTCGGAGTCGCTCAGGATGTACGCGGCTTCCTCGGCGTTGGTCGAGGCGTAGACCGTGGTCGTGGCGGCCCCGGCGCAGAGGATGCCGAGGTCGGCGAGGATCCATTCGACCCGGGTGTTGGCCGCGAGCGCGACGCGCTGCTCGGGCCCCACGCCGAGTTCGATCAGGCCGGCCGCGACGGCGTAGACGCGCTCGGCGGCCTGGCCCCAGCTCAGCGACTTCCATTCGTCCGGGCCCTGCCCCGAGGCGGGGGGCACCGGGTAGCGGTAGGCCTCTCCGTCGGGAGTCTTGGCCACGCGCTCAAGGAAGAGGTTCGCCACGGACGGCGGTCGGTTCTCGATCAAGTTCAGTGTGTCGCTCACGACATCCTCCGGGCCCGCGACAGTGCGTGCGACTGATGCGACTGAGTGGCTGCTGGTGCGTACTGTGGTGTGCGTTGTTTAACTTGCGAGTAACTATCGAGTGATCAGAGTAGAGCGCCCGGGCCCGGCGCGTAAGGGGCCTTGAGCTGTCAGTTCCTCACAGAACGGCAACGGGCCCGCAGCGCTGGTGCGCTGCGG
>NZ_JAEIMH010000085.1:16446-17578 GCF_016464295.1 Streptomyces sp. N35
CGTGCCCCCCCCAGACGGGCAGGGCGCCCGCGGGGGGGGGGCGGCGCGGGCCCGTGCCGGGCGAACGGGTCAGTTGACGCTGACGCTCGCGGACGTGTCGGACTTCGCCGTGGCGTCGACATCGGCGTCGACATCGGCCTCGGCGTTGACGCTGGCCTCGGCGCTCACCGACGGGATGAGCGCGTCGACCAGTCCGGCGAGGTCGAGGTGGACCAGGGCCTCGAGCGCCGCGTCCGCCGTGGCGGCCGTGGCCACCTCCGGCTCCGGAGCGACGGTGGACGCGGACGCGGCGGAAGCCGCACCGCCGAGCATCAGGACTGCGGTGCACACAAGGCCGGCGCCGCGTACAAATACGTTCTTGTTCATGGGGGTTACCTCCTTCAGGCTCCATAGAAATAACCTCGAATTATCGACCCGTAACACAGTTAATTCAGTCGGTCCAACCGAGGCGGCCAAATGGGGCGTGAAAAAGGCGGGAGAAAGCAAAAAGAGGGGCCGGCGCAAGGAAACGCGCCGGGCCCGCGGTGTGCACGTTGCCGCCGCTCGGGGGTGCGGCGAGGACGCGTGAAGGAGGGGTGATTCAGCCGATCGGCAGGCCACCGAGGTGCGGCATGGCGCCCAGGGCACCGGCCCTGGTGTCCTCGTTGACCTTGCCGGCCGCGTCGATGTCCGTCTGGTTGGCGGCCTTGACGGCGTTGTCCGTGACGTCGTCGGCGGCACCGCGGGCCTCGCGAACGACGCCGGTGAGCTCGCCGACCAGGACCTTGGCGTCCACGGCGTCCTTGGTGACGCCGGTCAGCTCGTCCAGGCTCGCGCTGGAGTCGTTGACCGTCTTGGTGTCGAGCAGCTGGTTCTCGACGTCCGGCGCAGCCGCACGGGGGGCGTCGTCAGCCATCGCCGGGGAGGCGAAACCAACAGCCATGACGGAACCGGCAACGATCGCAGCAGCCTTCGTGTACTTCACTTCAGGATCCCTTTCCGAAGCGGCGTCCTTCACGGTCACGACCGTCGTGCCGTCCGAGCGTAATGCTGGCCGCTCGGAACGCCGCTGCCACCCTTCGTAACGGGGCGCCCCCGCCTGCGGGAACTCTTAAATCCCCGCTTTTTTGGCATTCCCTCGGATGTCGCTGGA
>NZ_JAEIMH010000085.1:17588-39602 GCF_016464295.1 Streptomyces sp. N35
CACACCCAGACCCAGACCGCCCCGGGTGCGTGCAGCTGCCGCGCGCCTCTCGTTCGGCCATGTGGCCCAAGAACGCGTTCTGCGGGGCGAGTTACGCGCCGGGCAGGACTACTTCTTCTTCGGGCCCTCGTCGCTGGAGAGCACCGCGATGAAGGCCTCCTGGGGCACCTCGACGGAGCCGACCATCTTCATCCGCTTCTTGCCCTCCTTCTGCTTCTCGAGCAGCTTCCGCTTACGGGAGATGTCACCGCCGTAGCACTTGGCGAGGACGTCCTTGCGGATGGCGCGGATGGTCTCGCGGGCGATGACCCGCGAACCGATGGCGGCCTGGATGGGCACCTCGAAGGCCTGCCGCGGGATGAGCTCGCGCAGCTTGGCCACGAGCCGCACGCCGTACGCGTACGCCGCGTCCTTGTGCGTCACGGCCGAGAAGGCGTCGACCTTGTCGCCGTGCAGCAGGATGTCGACCTTGACGAGCGAGGCCGACTGCTCGCCGGTGGGCTCGTAGTCGAGCGAGGCGTAACCGCGGGTCTTGGACTTCAGCTGGTCGAAGAAGTCGAAGACGATCTCCGCGAGGGGCAGCGTGTAGCGGATCTCCACGCGGTCCTCGGAGAGGTAGTCCATGCCGAGCAGGGTGCCGCGGCGGTTCTGGCACAGCTCCATGATCGAGCCGATGAACTCCGACGGGGCGAGGACCGTGGCGCGTACGACCGGCTCGAAGACCTTGTCGATCTTGCCCTCGGGGAACTCGCTCGGGTTCGTGACGGTGTGCTCGGTGCCGTCCTCCATGATCACGCGGTAGACCACGTTGGGGGCGGTGGCGATCAGGTCGAGACCGAACTCGCGCTCCAGGCGCTCGCGGATCACGTCCAGGTGGAGCAGGCCCAGGAAGCCGACGCGGAAGCCGAAGCCGAGGGCCGCGGAGGTCTCCGGCTCGTAGACCAGGGCGGCATCGTTGAGCTGCAGCTTGTCGAGGGCCTCGCGCAGGTCGGGGTACTCGGAGCCGTCCAGCGGATACAGACCCGAGAAGACCATCGGCTTCGGGTCCTTGTAGCCGCCGAGGGGCTCGGTGGCGCCCTTGTTCAAGGAGGTGATGGTGTCACCGACCTTGGACTGACGGACGTCCTTCACACCGGTGATGATGTAGCCGACCTCGCCGACACCGATGCCGTCGGCCGGGGTCATCTCCGGGGACGAGACACCGATCTCGAGCAGCTCGTGGGTGGCGCCGGTCGACATCATGCGGATGCGCTCGCGCTTGTTGAGCTGGCCGTCGACCACACGGACATACGTCACGACACCGCGGTACGAGTCGTAGACCGAGTCGAAGATCATCGCGCGGGCGGGGGCGTCCTTGACGCCGACCGGGGCCGGGACGTCCCGCACGACACGGTCGAGCAGCGCCTCGACGCCGAGGCCGGTCTTGGCGGAGACCTTCAGGACGTCGTCCGGGTCGCAGCCGATGAGGTTCGCGAGCTCCTCGGCGAACTTCTCGGGCTGTGCGGCCGGCAGGTCGATCTTGTTGAGCACCGGGACGATGGTGAGCTCGTTCTCCATCGCCAGGTACAGGTTCGCCAGGGTCTGCGCCTCGATGCCCTGGGCGGCGTCGACCAGGAGGACCGTGCCCTCGCAGGCCGCGAGCGAACGCGACACCTCATACGTGAAGTCCACGTGGCCCGGGGTGTCGATCATGTTCAGGATGTGCGTCCTGCCCTGATCGGGGCCCTCGTTGGGCGCCCAGGGCAGACGGACCGCCTGGGACTTGATGGTGATGCCGCGCTCGCGCTCGATGTCCATGCGGTCGAGGTACTGAGCGCGCATCTGCCGCTGCTCGACCACTCCGGTCAGCTGGAGCATGCGGTCGGCGAGCGTGGACTTGCCGTGGTCGATGTGCGCGATGATGCAGAAATTGCGGAGCAGCGCCGGGTCGGTACGGCTCGGCTCGGGCACATTCGTAGGGGTCGCGGGCACGCAGGGTCCTGATTCTTGAGACGTCCGCAGCGTTCTGCGGCCTCGGGTCGGATCGATACGTAGCCTCCATGGTCCCATGCGCGGCAGGCAGGGTCCGGTTTGGGCCGGTCGGAGTACGGCTGGTACCGTGGTCAGCTGTGTCTCACTGCCCTCTAAGCAACGAGGCACTCGGTATCAAAGACCAGTTCCCGGGGATTCCTCTACGGCCTCCCGGGGGACGACGAACCTGTAAAGGCTCTTTCGTGGCGAACATCAAGTCCCAGATCAAGCGCAACAAGACGAACGAGAAGGCTCGCCTTCGCAACAAGTCCGTCAAGTCCGCGCTCAAGACCTCGATCCGCAAGACCCGTGAGGCGACCGCCGCCGGTGACGTCGAGAAGGCCACTGCGGCTCTTCGCGAGGCCACCCGCAAGCTGGACAAGGCCGTCTCCAAGGGCGTCATCCACAAGAACCAGGCCGCCAACAAGAAGTCGGCGCTTGCTTCGAAGGTTGCCGGCCTCAAGGGCTGAACGATCACTTGATTTGACCGCCGGAACGGACCTAGCGGGCCCTCTCATCCGCTCCTGACCGGCACCCCGATCCGCACACGGCCTGCGTTCGCCACGCGGGTGCGGATCACCCAGGTTTCAACCGAAGGCCCCGCCTCCTCCGTCCTTCCCCAGGACGGAGAGCGGGGCCTTCGGCGTTGTCCGTCCGATGTGCTCAGCGGTCCCGGGAGGCACGGGCCGCCCGGGCCACCGTGACGACCGCCTTCTCCAGGGCATACTCCGGGTCGTCGCCGCCGCCCTTGACGCCGGCGTCCGCCTCCGCGACGGCGCGCAGCGCGATCGCCACCCCGTCCGGGGTCCAGCCGCGCATCTGCTGGCGGACGCGGTCGATCTTCCAGGGCGGCATGCCCAGCTCCCTGGCCAGGTCGGCGGGGCGCCCGCCGCGGGCCGAGGAGAGCTTTCCGATGGCCCGTACGCCCTGGGCCAGAGCGCTGGTGATCAGGACCGGTGCGACGCCGGTGGACAGGGACCAGCGCAGGGCTTCGAGGGCCTCGGCCGCCCGGCCCTCCACCGCGCGGTCGGCGACCGTGAAGGAGGAGGCCTCCGCCCGGCCGGTGTAGTACCGCCCGACGATCGCCTCGTCGATGGTGCCCTCGACATCCGCGACCAGCTGGGACACCGCACTCGCGAGCTCCCGCAGATCGCTGCCGATCGAGTCGACCAGGGCCTGGCAGGCCTCGGGGGTCGCCGAGCGGCCGAGGGTGCGGAACTCACCCCGTACGAAGGAGAGCCGGTCCGCGGGCTTGGTCATCTTCGGGCAGGCGACCTCGCGGGCGCCGGCCTTGCGCGCCGCGTCAAGGAGGCCCTTGCCCTTGGCTCCGCCCGCGTGCAGCAGGACGAGGGTGATCTCCTCGGCCGGGGCCGAGAGATAGCCCTTCACGTCCTTGATCGTGTCCGCGGACAGGTCCTGCGCATTGCGCACGACCACGACCTTGCGCTCCGCGAACAGCGACGGGCTGGTCAGCTCGGCGAGCGTGCCCGGCTGGAGCTGGTCGGAGGTGAGGTCGCGCACATCCGTATCGGCGTCGGCGGCGCGGGCGGCGGCGACGACCTGCTGGACGGCACGGTCGAGCAGCAGGTCCTCCTGGCCCACGGCGAGGGTGACGGGGGCGAGCGGGTTGTCTTGTGCAGCGTTCCTGGCCATTGCGGACAAGGATCCCACGGGGCACTGACAGTCCGGTACGGGCGCGGGGCGGGGCTCGCTCCGCGCGGACATTCGTACAAGACCGGGCCGGGTCCGTGCGCGCACCATCCCCGTATGACTGCTGATGAATCCCGCCTCCCGCACGGGATGCACGGGATGCACGTGATCCGGGCAGGCCCGCGCGCGGCGCCGCCTCTGGTGCTCATCCACGGTTCGGGGGCTTCCGGCGCCTCGTGGGGTCCCATGACCGCGCTGCTCGCCGAGCGGCACCATGTCGTACGGGTCGACCTTCCGGGCTGTGGAGCGTCCCCGTCCGCGGCGTCCTACGAGGTGCCCGTACAAGCGGGCCGGGTGGCGGCGCTGCTCGATGAGCTCGGGCTGCGGCAGGCCGCCGTCGCCGGGCATTCGAGCGGAGGCTATGTCGCCACCGCGCTGGCCGAGCAGCGCCCCGATCTGGTCGGCTCGCTCGTTCTGATCAGCACCGGTCCCGCGCTCGACGCGCTGCTGCCCGAGCCGTTCGTCCTGCGCGCCCTGCTCGGCCCGCCGTTCGGTCCGCTGCTGTGGACGCTGCGGTCGGACGCCATGGTCCGCAAGGGGATCCGGGCGACGACGGCCCGCCCGGTGGAGGTGGCGGACGAGCTGGTCGCGGGGGTGCAGGGCATCTCGTACCGCACGTTCAGGAAGGTGCTGCGGGCGAACGGTGCGTACATCGCCGAGCGGAGCGTGCCCGAGCGGCTCGCGGCGCTCCGGGTGCCGGTGCCGGTCCTCGTGCTCTTCGGGGATGCCGATCCGCGGTGGGACCCGGTGTCGGCCCGCCGGTACGAGCCCGTGCCGCGGACGCGGATCGCGCTGCTGCCGGGGGTCGGGCACCTGCCGCTGCTCGAGGCGCCCGAGGCGACCTGTGAGCTGCTGCTCGCGTTCACGGCGACGGGGTCGGGCCTTCCGCCCGCCGCCCGCTGAGGCCTGGCCTACGGGTCTTCGCGCCAGCCCTCGAACTCGGCCGCGAACTCGTCGAGTTCGACCGGGTCGAGGGCCTCGTCCGCGTCGACCAGGACCACCAGCCACTGGGCGTCCTCGGCGTCGTCCTCGCCGGCCAGGGCGTCCCGTACCAGCTGAGGCTCCTCCGAGACGCCGAAGCGGGTGCGCAGGGCCTCGGCCAGTTCTTCCGCGGTGTCCCGGTCGGGCAGCACCAGGACATGTCGTACGTCGCTCACCTGGCCATTCTCACCCACGGTCGCGGGGTGCGGGGGCAGCAGCCCCCGCGAGGTCCGAGCCGTCAGGACTTCGGGACGATCTGCACGTCCAGGTCGATGACGATGCTCGGACCGACCACCGCGATGCCGCGGGCGAGCATGGTCTGCCAGCTGACCGTGAAGTCGTCGCGGTGCAGTTCGGTGGTGGCGCGGACGGCGGCGCGGGTCTCGCCCTCCATGCCCTGGCCGATGCCCAGGTATTCGGTGTCGAGGGTGACCGTGCGGGTCACGCCGTGCAGCGAGAGGGCGCCGGTGACGGCCCAGCGGGTGCCGCCGCGGTGGATGAAGCGGTCGCTGTAGAACTCGAGGGTCGGATAGCGGTCGATGTCGAGGAAGTCGGCCGAGCGCAGATGGTCGTCGCGCATCTTCACGTTGGTGTCGATGGAGGCGGCGTCGATCACCACGTGCATGGCGGACTGTTCCATGCGGTCGGCTATCCGGATCGCGCCGGCGAAGGTGTTGAACCGGCCGTGGACGCGCGCGAGTCCGATGTGCCGTGCCGTGAACGCGATCGAGGAGTGGGCCGGTTCGATCTCCCAGTCGCCGGGGGTGGGCAGCGTCGGAGGCTGGGAGACCTGGAGGGTCACGTCGCCGAGGGCGGCGTGACCGCTGGGGGCGACGGTGGCGTTGCCGCGGTAGGGGGTGTAGCCGTCGGCCGAGACGGCGAGGCGGTACTCCCCGGCGGGCACCGTGGCCACGAAGGAACCGTAGGGGTCCGCCTCGCCGGCCACGACCTTGCGGCCCATCCCGTCGGTCACGGCGAACTCGGCGCCGCGTACCGGCTCGTTGACCGGGTCGAGCACCCGGCAGCTGAGCAGACCGCCGCTGGGCGGTACGGCGAAGGCGCTCGCCGTACCGGCCGCGACGCCGGGGTGGTGGGCGCGCCCTCTGCGGCGGCTGCCCATGCGGTCGGAACGGTTTCCCAGCCGGCGGCCGAACATTGTGGAGTCCCCCTGAACGACGTGTCTGTCTGTACCCGCGCCCCGTGGCAGTTCGTGTCCTGCGGGACGGCGCTTGTGCCCTGCGGTGGCACTCGTCGGCGTGTGCGGTGCCGACGATGCATTCGACCATCAGTGCGGCTTTCGGGGCAACACGGGGTCACATTGCGGGAATGTGCAGGTGGGGATGGGGGTGGGGCTTAGAGGCCCAGCTGGGGGTTAGTGACGGGGTCGGGGTGAATTGACCGTTCCGGTTGGGGGTGGTGCCGGGGATGGGGGGTGCCGGGGCGGGCTGTGACGGGGGCGGGCGGTGCCGGGGGGGTGCGGTCACGTGGCCGTGGGGTCCTTCGGGAGGTGGTCGAGGGTCATGCCGAAGTGGTCGCGATAGGCGGCCAACACCTCGGCGTCGTCGCCCAGTTCGCTCGTACGGCGCCGGCCGTCCTGCGTCACCGTCAGCCCCCGGCCGCTGAGGGTGGTGCGGCCCCGGTCCGTGCGCAGGGAGCAGACCAGGGAGCGGGTGAAGTGCGAGTCGGGCGAGGTGCGGTGGTACCAGGCGCCGGCCGTGAAGTCGCGCAGCGCCCGCGGCCGCAGGTCGACCACGAACTGCGCCTTGCCGTCCATGAACAGGTCCAGATCCCCGTCCGCCGCCTCCGCGAGCCGGAACGAGCCGTCCGGATCCTTCTGCTCCGCGCGCTCGGCGAAGGCCAGCGGGTACAGGCTGTGCGCGCCGAAGCCCACGTCGGCCAGCCACTCGTCGCCGTCCGCGTCGCGTACAAGGAGTGCGAGGTGGTCGTACGGGATGCCGGGGCGGCCCTCACCGTCGTACACCCGGGCCTGCAGCAGCGTCACGGCGAACCCGAGTGCGGTGAGCAACGAGGCGAAGGCGCCGTTGAGTTCGTAGCAGAAGCCGCCCCGCCGGGCGTCGACGATCTTCGCGACCAGCGCCTCGGGCTGGAGTCGGATCTCCTCGCCCAGGTGGATCGAGAGGTTCTCGAACGGGACGCTGCGCAGATGGCGCTCCTGCAGCATCCGCAGCGCCGGGCCGTCCGGGCGCTGCGGGCGCTCGGCCCCGATCCGTCGCAGATACGTGTCGACTCGCGCCGCGTCCATGGGCTGCGGTGCGTCCATGTGCTCCTGTGCGTCCATGCGCACCAGTGTGGCCCGGTGTGCCCGCCCCGTGGATCGCGCTGCGGGCCGGTCCGGGCTACGTCTTGAGGCGTAGGGCCGGCGACCGTTACGGAGATCCGCCGGGCTGACTAGCGTCTGCCGGTATGACGCCACCGCCCGCGCGCTCCGCCGAGCAGCGCAAGAAGGATGTTCTGGCCCGGCTCGAGAACGACAAGGACGTCTGGGTCGCCACCGCGTCCGCCGAGGGTCTGCCGACCATGGTCCCGCTGTCGTTCGTCTGGGACGACGGCACGCTCCTGCTGTGCACCCGGCGCACCAACCCGACCGCGGTCAACGCCGCCGACGGGTGCCCTGCCGTGGTCACGCTCGGCCACACACGGGACGTCGTCCACATCGAGGGCACGGCCCGTACGGTCCCGGGGACCGAGCTGTCGGCGGCGTCGGCCGACGCCTTTGCGGCGAAGCTGGTGTGGGACCCGCGGGACCAGAAGGCCTGGACGTATCTCCGTATCAGCCCGCGTGCGATCCGCGCCTGGCGCGAGGTGAACGAGCTGGCCACACGGGAGTTGATGCGGGACGGGGTGTGGCTGGTGTGAGGGTGAGGCGGATGTGAGGGTGGGGCGGATGTGACGGGTGTGAGGGTGGGGTTGGCTGGCGTGAGCTCGGGGCGGGCCGGCCGGCGTGAGCGTGGGCGGGGCTCAGTGGGTGCTCGTCGGGGCTTCGGCCGGGTGGGTGAGCGGTGCGGGTTCCGGCAGGGCGCGGGTGCGTGCGATCGGTGAGCCGAGCAGCCACACCGCGCTGAGCACCGCCCCTGCCGTGCCGATCCACAGGGCGGGCCGCAGCCCGATCATCGTGCCGAGCGCACCGCCGGCCACGGCACCCAGAGGACGGAAGCCATGGGTCACCGTGCGGAACGCACCGAGCACCCGGGAACGCAGCCCGTCGGGGATCAGGGCCATCTGCAGGGAGCCGGACGCGATGTCGACCAGCATCACCCCGGCGCAGGAGATGAACTCGGCCGCGAACAGCATGCCGAGCACGAGGACGGTGGGGCCGTCGGCGAGCGAGATGAGCATCAGCGGGATCGTGAACGTGGCGAAGCCCGTGACGATGGACGGACCGATACCGATCCTGCGCACGACCGCTCCGCTGCAGACCGCCCCTATCACCCCGCCCACCGCGGCCACGCTGAGCACCGCGCCGAACATGCCGGCGCTCAGGCCGAGTTCCTCCGTCGCGTACAGCACGAAGAGCGTGTGGAAGATGAAGTTGAAGAACTGCACGGTGGCCGTGGCCCCGAACATCGACCGCATCAAGGGCTCGCGCAGCGCCCACCGGATGCCGGCCGTGAAATGACCCGGCTCAGGCTCGGCCGGAGGCGGCTCCACGGGTGCGATCCGTGCGAGGCGCTCGGCGGACAGCAGGTAGGTGAGGCCCGTGGTCAGCAGGGCGACGGGCGCCGAGAGCAGTCCGACGAGGAGACCGCCGAGTCCGGGGCCGCCCAGCCAGGCCATCGACCGGCTGCCGTTGACCAGGGAGTTGCCCTGCACATAGCGCTCGGTGGGCAACAGCGCCGTGAACACCACGACGTTGCACACATCGAAGAGCACCGTCAGCGCCCCCACGCCGAGCGCCACCGCGTAGAGCTGGACCAGGGTCAGCGCATCCAGCGCGTACGCCACCGGGAGCGAGCAGAGCAGTGCCGCTCGCGCCAGGTCCGTGCCGATCATGATGCGGCGCCGCCGCGCCTGCCGGTCGGCCCAGGCGCCCGCGGGCAGGTTGAGCAGCAGGGCGGGCAGCAGTTCGGCCGTCTTGAGCCAGCCCATCTCGGCCGCGTCGGCTCCGAGCACCACAACTGCCGCCAGCGGTATGGCGAGCAGGGCTATCTGGTCGCCCACGAGCGCAACGGTCTGACCGGTCCAGTAGCGCCGGAAGGCCTGCTCCCGCAGGAGTTCGGGAACGCGTCGCGTGCCCTTCATGCCGCACCCCCTCGACCGTCGCCGTCCCGCCCCGTGGGCTGGTCCGTCACGGCGAACGCCATCCGCATGAACTGCACCACGCGTGCGCCCTCGGGCCGTTGCGCGGGCTCGTCGTTGCGCACCTCGTAGGGCCGGACCAGGTCCTCCAACTTGGCGCGCAGATCGGCGAGTTCCCCGGCCGTGAGATACAGCTGGCTGTCGCCGAACGCCTCCGCCTCCTGCCAGACGCGCGGCAGCAGATGGCGGCTCTCGATGGCCTTGATCGTCTGCTCGAAGTAGAGCTCGGCCACCGCGACCGACAACGCCGTGGCCGCCTCGGCGACAGCCGGGTCCTCGGAGTACTCGGGCCATGAGGTGTACGCCGCGGTGGCACGCCAGGGCTTCTCCCTGCCCTGCCCGCCTCCCGCCTGCTCGACGAGCCCGTACTTCTCGAGCATCCGCAGGTGATACGAGCAACTGGCCACCGACTCGCCGGTCAGCTCGGCGGCCCGGGTCGCCGTGAACGGGCCTTCCCTGCGCAGCATGCCGACCAGCTTGATCCGCGTCGGATGGCTGTAGGCGCGCAGCGCCTTGGGGTCTGCGAGTCGGGTTTCCCTGGGTTTCGGAGTGGGGTCGTGCTTCTTCTCGCCCATGCTTCTAAAGCTATCTTTAGAAAGAAGTCTTTACAAGGGTTTCTTTAGATGGGGACGGCTCCGTGTGCGGGTGGGCGCTGAGCGCTGTCCGGGTGCGCGTCGCGCTTGTCATGAGCCGCTGCCCGGGTGCGTGCCGCGCTTGTCATGTGCCCCCGCCCGGGTGCGTGCCGCGCTTGTCATGTGCCCCCGCCCGGGTGCGTGCCGCGCGCCGCCACCGCCCGCAAGGCGGGACCTGCCCCCGCGAGCGCCACCGCACCGTCCGTGTCCGTGCGCAGTACGGTCGCACCGAAGGAGCGCAGGGTGTCGATGACGTGGGGCGACGGGTGCCCGTAACCGTTGTCCCGGCCGACTCCGATCACGGCGAGACGCGGTCTGGCACGCCGCAGAAAGCTGGGGTCCTGGTGCGGCGACCCGTGGTGCGGGACCTTCAGGACGTCCACCGCCGGAAGGTCGGGGTGGGCCTTCAAGAGCGCTTGCTGTGAGGGCGGTTCGAGGTCGCCGGGGAGCAGGAGTGTCAGTCCGGCCGTACGGACCAGGAGGGTGACGCTGGCGTCATTGGGCTCCGTCGGTGCCGTCACGCCCGGACGGCCGACGGGCGGCCAGAGCACCTGCCAGTGAACCGGCCCCGCACGGCGGCTCTCCCCTGCCATGGCGGCGAGGAGCGGTACGCCGTGCGCCTCGGCCTGCACCCGTACGAACTCCGCTTGTTCGGGCGGCCGTTGCAGGCCTGTCGTCTGGATCGCACCGACGCTGCGGCCCCGGAGCACGCCGGGCAGACCCGCCACGTGGTCCGCGTGAAAGTGGGTGAGCAGGACGAGCGGGACACGGGTGACCCCCAGGGAGTGCAGACAGTGGTCGACGAGCCGGGGGTCCGGGCCGGCGTCGATGACCACGGCGGTGCCGGGGCCCGTAGCGAGGACGGAGGCGTCGCCCTGGCCGACGTCGCACAGGACGTAACGCCAGTCGGGCGGCGGCCATCCGGTCAGCACGCGGGTGAGCGGGGCCGGTCGCAGCACGGCGAGCACCAGAAGCAGTGCGCAGGCGATCAACGCGAGGGGGTGGCGCAGGACCCGTCGGGCCAGAGGGATCGAGACGAGCACCAAGGCGGCCAGGATCAGCGCGCCACTCCAGCCGTCGGGCCACTCCGCCTGGGCACCGGGGAAGCCCGCACCGGTACGGGCGACGGAGGCGACCCACCCGGTCGGCCAACCGGCGCACCAGGCAAGGGCCTTCGCGAGGGGCATGGCCACGGGCGCGAGCGCGAGCGCGGCGAAGCCGAGGACGGTGGCGGGGGCGACGGCGAGCTCGGCCAGGAGGTTGCAGGGCACCGCGACCAGGCTGACGCGCGAGGAGAGGACGACGACCACGGGGGCGCACACCGCTTGCGCGGAAGCCGCGGCAGCGAGCGCCTCCGCGATCCGGGGCGGAACGCGCCGGCGTTGCAGTGCGGCGCTCCATCGGGGGGCGATGACCAGGAGGGCTCCGGTGGCGAGTACCGAGAGCAGGAAGCCGTAACTGTGCGACAGCCAGGGGTCGTACAGGAGCAGCAGCAGTGCGGCCGCGGCGAGCGCGGGGATCAGGGAACGGCGGCGGCCGGTGGCGATCGCGAGCAGGGCGATGGCGCCGCAGGCCGCCGCGCGCAGCACGCTCGGGTCCGGGCGGCACACGAGGACGAACGCGAGGGTCAGGGCGCCGCCGAGGATCGCGGTCGTCCGCAGGGAGAGTCCCAGGCGTGGTGCGAGGCCTCGGCGTTCGGCCCGCATCGCGAGGGCGGGTGGGCCGATGAGCAGGACCAGGACGATGGTGAGGTTGCTGCCGGAGACGGCGAGCAGATGCGTGAGGTCCGTGGCACGGAAGGCGTCGTGCAGATCGGGCGGTACGCGGGTGGTGTCCCCCACGACCAGGCCCGGGAGCAGAGCGCGGGCGTCGCCGGTGAGGTGCTCGGTGGCCTCGCGGAGCCCGGCCCGCAAGTCGCCCGCGGTGCGCTGCAGGGCGGTGGGGCCCTCGATGATGCGCGGTTCCTGGCCGCCGGGAACCCGCAGCACGGCCGCGACACGGTCACCGCCGGGCAGGGGCGGCGACAGCGGGGCGCGCAGCTGGAGGCGGGTGGAGGGCAGGAGCGACAACCACGCGGAGTCGGTGGGGAGTTGGGATGCCTGGGCGCGGGAGTCGGTGGGGAGGTGGGATACCTGGGCGCGGGAGTCGGTGACGAGGTGGGATGCCTGGGCGCGGGAGTCGGTGAGGGTGGGGCGGGTGTCGGTCGCGGTGGGGCTGGCGCTCAGCGGGGTGGGACGGGTGCGTGATGGGGCAGGACTGGTGCCCGACGGGGTGGGTCGGGCGCCTGGTGGGGCAGAGCGGGCGCCCGGCGAGGTGGGACGCGCGCCCGGCAGAGCAGGACTGGCGCTCGGCGGGGCAGGACTGGCACTCGGCGGGGCGGGAATGGCGCTCGGCTGCGTGGGGCGGGCGATGACCAGGACCGGGGTGCGGGTGGCGACGGTGCCGGTGTCGGTGGTGGTGACGCGGCGCACGTCGGCGTCGAAGACGATGCTCGGCGGCGCCTGACGGTCGCCGTCGACCCGCGGCCGGGAGATCCGCGGGTCCGAGGTGACGGTCAGCTCGACGGTGACGGTGGCGTACGTGCCGGCCAGGCCGGGGAGCGGCCCTTGGTACAGGTCGGCCGAGTGCAGCCCGGCGGACAGCGCGGCACCGCCCGCACAGAGCAGCGTGGCGGCGGCAGCGAGCAGTACCGGGGTACGGGGGCGGGCGGGCACACCCTCGCCCCGCGACGCTCCCGCCTGCCCTGCCGACCTGCCGTCTCCGGACTCGCCGACCACCGGCCGTGCGCCACCCCTGCCTGCCCCAAGCGCGACTCCCCTACGACTCGGCGACCTGCCCACTCCGGGCCCACCGGCCACCACCCCCGCAGCACCCCCGCCTGCCGCAAGCACCCTCTCCGCACGACTCGCCGACCCACCTACTCCGGGCTCACCAGCCACCAGCCCAGCGCCACCCCCACCTGCCCCAGGCGCGACTCCTCTACGACTCGGCGACCAGCCCGCTCTGGGCCCACCGGCCATCAACCCCGCAGCACCCCCGCCCGCCGCAAGCACCCTCCCCGCACGACTCGCCGCCCCACCCACTCCGGGCCCACCGGTCACCAGCTCAGCGCCACCCCCGCCCGCCGCAAGCGCGACTCCCCCACGCCCGACCGCCGCCCCCGCCGCAGACGGCACCCGTCCCTCCGTACCGGCCGGTGGCGTCGCAAGCGCCCTTCGCCGCCCCTGCCGCCGCGCCAACTCCCAGCCCAGCAACGCCAGAGCGAGCACGAGACAGCCGCCCGCGGCCGGCCAGATGCGGTCCAGTGGATGTCCGGCCGCCAGAGCCGCCGCTGCCCACGCGGCCAGCACGGGTGGGACGAGACGGAGGTCCGCCGGCCCTTCCTGCCGAGGGTGGGAGGCGCCCAGCCGGTGGCCCGACGCGGCATGCACCGCGGGACGCGCCAAGGTGCGTCCGGCCGAGTTTCCCAAGGAGCCCTGCGAGGAGCTCCCAGTAGAGCCCTGCGACAAGTCCCCCGAGGAAGCCCTCGAGACCACCACCGAGGCCTCTCCTGAGAGGTCCCCCAAGCACCCACCCAAGGGCTCACCCGAAGAGCCACCCAAGGACCCACCCAAGGACCCATCCGAAGACCCATCCGAAGACCCACCCGACGAGCCACCCGAAGCCCCACCTGAAGCCCCACCTGAAGCCCCACCTGAAGCCCCACCTGAAGCCCCACCTGAAGCCCGAACTCCCCTACTCCGCCCGGCAGTTCCCCGCGAACGACGCGCCCCAGCCGCACCTCCCTCCCCACCCCGCCCCCCGCTCACAACCGCACCGCATCCTTCAGTTCGGCGAAGCGGCGCTCGCCGATGCCGTTCACCTCGCGGAGTTCGTCCACCGAGCGGAAGCCGCCGTGTTCGGTGCGGTGGTCGATGATGTGCTGGGCGAGGACGGGGCCGACGCCGGGCAGGGTGTCCAGCTGCTCCAGGGACGCCGAGTTGAGGCTCACGGGCCCGCCCGGCACCGCCCCCGCGGCCACACCCCCACCCGGGACCTGGGCGCCCGGCGGACCACCGACCACCACCTGCTCACCGTCGATCAGCACCCGGGCCCGGTTGAGCCCGGAGAGATCCGTGCCGGGCTTGGTGCCGCCCGCGGCGCGAAGGGCATCCGCGACCCTCGAACCGAGCGGAAGCCGATGCACCCCCGGTTCCCGCACCCGACCGCTGATGTCCACAACAACCGCGCCGGCTCCGCCACTTGACGGACCTCCCCCGTCATCCCCCGCCACGTGCCCGGCCCGCTCACCCGCGCCCGCTTCCGCACCGACGGGTGCGGCAGGAGCCGCCCGTACGAGATCGGGCGCACTCACCGACTGCGGCCGTCCCAGCCAGAAGTGCTGCACGGCCAGCGCCGCGCCGACCACGAGGAGGACCGCGAGCACGACCACATTGCGCCGCTCGAGACCGCAACGGGACTGCACCCACAGCGGCAGCCGCTCCCGCAGCGCGAGCCGCCAGCGCTCGCCCCGCGCACCATCCGCACTCGGCGCACCGTCCGCACCCCACGCACCATCCCCACTCGGCGCACCGTCCGCATCCGACGCACGGCCCTCACTCGCCGCGGCGTCCACACTCGACCCGACATGGCCTGCCCCCGCGGTGACCCGCACGTCCCCCGTCCCGCCACCCCCCTCAGCCTCGGACGACGACGACCCCCGTACGCCTTCGTCCGCAGCCGTCCCACGGCGGCGCACCGCAGCGGCCCCGGAAGCGCGCCGCGCCTCGCGGCTACGCCCCGCGATGACATCCGCCGCCTCCCGGTCAACTGCCCAGCGGGGAACGGCAGGTCCGTCCCACCGGGGCAACGCCGGGACCTCCGCACCGGGCCCCGGCTCCTGCGGCGGTTGCTCGAAGAGCTGGGCCGCCCGCCACCTCAACCGCTCCGCGGCCACCTGCTCACGACGCCGCCGCCGGACACGGCGATGCGCGGCCCGGCCGTCGGACGACGGACCGCGCCCGGGTCCACTGGTCGGGACGGAGCCCGAAGGGTCGTGGGCGACCTGCGAGTTGCGCGATGAGGGAGACATGCGGACGACCGTAGAGATCGCCGGCGCAGCAAGTGGATCTTGCTCAATTCCTGTGGACAACTGCCCGGTTGTGGAAAACCGCGCCACCCATGTGGGCGACAAAGCGGGTGCCGAAGCAGGCCCTCACCGAGCCGAAACCACCACACCCAGCAACCCGGGCCCCGTGTGCGCCCCGATCACCGCCCCGACCTCGCTGACATGCAGCTCCCCGAGCCCGGGCAGCCGCCCTTGCAGCCGCTCCGCCAGCGCCGCCGCCCGCTCGGGCGCGGCGAGATGGTGCACCGCGATGTCCACGCGCGCCGATCCGGCGCGCTCCGCCGCGATCTCCTCGAGCCGCGCGATGGCCCTGGACGCGGTCCGCACCTTCTCGAGGAGCTCGATCCGCCCCCCGTCCAGCTGCAGCAGCGGCTTGACCGCGAGCGCCGAGCCGAACAGCGCCTGGGCGGCGCCGATCCGGCCGCCGCGGCGCAGATAGTCGAGGGTGTCGACATAGAAGTACGCGGCGGTGGACGCGGCCCGCTTCTCCGCGGCCGCCACCGCCTCGTCCACCGTGCCGCCCGCCTCGGCCGTCTCCGCCGCCGTCAGGGCGCAGAAGCCGAGGGCCATCGCGACCATTCCGGTGTCCACCACCCGTACCGGAACCGGGGCGTCCTTCGCGGCGACGACGGCCGCGTCGTACGTACCGGAGAACTCCGAGGACAGATGCAGCGAGACGATTCCCGTGGCGCCGGCCGCGGCGACCTCGCGATAGGTCCGTGCGAACGTTTCGGGACTCGGCCGCGAGGTCGTCACCGGGCGGCGCTTCTGCAGCGCCTGGGCCAGGGAGCGAGCGGAGATCTCCGTACCCTCTTCGAGGGCCTGATCACCGAGGACGACGGTCAGCGGGACGGATGTGATGCCGTGCCGTTCCATCGCCGGCTGCGGCAGATAGGCCGTTGAATCCGTGACGATCGCGACATGGCGGGACATGAGCTGGAGATTACCTGCCGGGGTGGGAGGGCGGCAGACCGGCCTCACCGTAGCAGGCACGGGGGGCTCGCCTCTGCCTGCGCTTCGTGCGGGTGGGCGCTACGACCGGGTGGATTTCCCCTACCCGCCCCTTCCCGAAACCGGGCTTCGCCCCGGACCCCCGCATCCGAACTTCGTTCGGATCTGCTCAAGCGCCGCAGGGGCTGGAATGCTGGAGCACCGCAAGGGCTGGAATGCTGGAGCGCCGCAAGGGCTGGAATGCTGGAGCGCCGCAGGGGCTGAATCAGCCCCGCCCCTCCGGCCTCGCCTCCTTCTGCCACGGATACGTGACCTGCGGAGCGGGAGGTTCGATCGCCTGGGGGCCCGGTTCGCCGGCCTGTCCCGCCAGGTCGCGGTCCGGCCAGGTCTGTTCGGGCGGCGTGGCCGGGCCGTCGATCAGCGTCGGCTCCGGCCAGGACGGCGGCGCGGGCGCGGGCGTCGCCGCGTGGGTGGGCGGCGCGGGCGTCGCCGCGTGGGTGGGTGGCGTGACCGGCGAAGCGGGCGAAGGAACCGAAGCGCCCGGCTGCTGCCCCGCGGCCGAAGCCCCCGGAACAACCCCCGGCTCCTCCCGGGTCCAGTGCCGCAGCGCCCCCGACTCCACATCGATCTGCGCCCGCAGCGACTCGAACTCGTCGTCGGCGAACCGCCGCGCCCGGTCCTGTGCCGCGAAGCGCAGCGAGTCCGCCGCCGAGGTGATCCGGTCCGTACGCTCCTTCAACTCCGGGAGCTGCGCGCCGAGGCGGGCCTTGTCGGGCTCGCGCTCGAGGCGCTTGAGGTCGGCGTCGAGCTCCCAGCCGTGCACGCTCAGGCGCTCGAAGAGACCCACCGACTCCTGCAGCGAGGCGTCCTCCGCGACCGCCGCGTGCAGCGCGTCCTGCGTGGCGCGCATCGAGGTGCGCAGCTTCAGACGCAGCTGGGCGAGCTCGCCCGCCGGGCCGATCTGCGCGAGGGTCCGCGCCTTGAGCGTGGAGTCCTCGACATGGCGGCGCGCCTGCGTGATCGTGCGGTCGACGCCGCGCTTGGCGGCCTTCACGACCTTCACCGTGACGAACACCCCCAGCGCCACGAACAGCACGAAGAGCACGGCCAGCACGGCGAGTACTTCACCCATGAGGGGCTCCTAAGCGGGGGAACTGACGTCGGACGAGCTTCTTCCACCGTAAACGCCCAAGGGCAGGCCGAGGGTTCCGCAGAACCCCCAACCTGCCCTTAGGGGACATCCCTAAAGCGCCCAAAATCAGACGCACCGGACTTACGCCGGAACGATGTTCACCGGCTTCGGCGACTTACGCCGGAACGATGTTCACCAGCTTCGGCGCCCGCACGATCACCTTCCGGATCCCCGCGCCGTCCAGCGCCGCGACGACCTTCTCGTCCGCCAGCGCCAGCGCCTCCAGCTCGCTGTCGGAGATCGTCGGCGGCACCTCCAGGCGCGCCTTGACCTTGCCCTTGATCTGGACCACGCAGGTCACGGCCTCGTCGACCACATACGCGGGGTCGGCGACCGGGAACTCCTGGTACACGACCGAGTCGGTGTGGCCCAGCTTGCGCCACAGCTCCTCACCGACGTGCGGGGCCAGCGGCGCGATCATCCGGACCAGCTGGTCGGCGACCGGACGCGACACCGGGCCGCCCACCTTGGTCAGGTGGTTGTTCAGCTCCGTGATCTTGGCGATCGCGGTGTTGAAGCGCAGGCCCTCCAGGTCCTGGCGCACCCCGTCGATGGCCTTGTGCAGCACGCGCAGCGTGGCCTCGTCCGGCTCGGTGTCCGCGACCGTGACGTCACCGGTCTGCTCGTCGACGACATTGCGCCACAGCCGCTGCAGCAGCCGGAACTGACCGACGACCGCACGCGTGTCCCAGGGCCGCGAGACGTCCAGCGGACCCATCGCCATCTCGTACAGACGCAGGGTGTCCGCGCCGTACTCGGCGCACATGGCCTCCGGAGTGACCGCGTTCTTCAGGGACTTGCCCATCTTGCCCAGTTCGCGCTTGACCGGCTCGCCCTCGAAGAAGAAGCCGCCGTCGCGCTCCTCGACCTGGTCGGCCTGGACCGGGAAGCCACGGCTGTCGCGGTAGACGTACGCCTGGATCATGCCCTGGTTGAACAGGCGGTGGAACGGCTCGACGGCCGACACATGCCCCAGGTCGAACAGCACCTTGGACCAGAACCGCGCGTACAGCAGGTGCAGTACGGCGTGCTCCTGGCCGCCCACGTACAGGTCCACGCCACCGTGCGGCTTGGTCTCGCGGGGGCCCATCCAGTAGTTCTCGACGTCCGGGTCGACCAGCTGCTCGGAGTTGTGCGGGTCCAGGTAGCGCATCTCGTACCAGCACGAACCCGCCCAGTTGGGCATGGTGTTGGTCTCACGGCGGTACGACTTCACGCCGGCGCCGTCGCCCAGGTCCAGCTGGACGTTGACCCAGTCCTCGTTGCGCGACAGCGGCGTCTCCGGGGAGGTGTCCGCGTCGTCCGGGTCGAAGGTGCGCGGCGAGTAGTCGTCGACCTCGGGCAGCTCCAGGGGCAGCATCGACTCGGGCAGCGCGTGCGCGACGCCGTCCTCGTCGTAGACGATCGGGAAGGGCTCGCCCCAGTAGCGCTGGCGGCTGAACAGCCAGTCGCGCAGCCGGAAGTTGACGGTGCCCTCGCCGATGCCGCGCTCGGCCAGCCACTCGGTGATCTTCGCCTTGGCCTCGACGACGCCCTGGCCGTCCAGCGACACCGAATCCGAAGAGGAGTTCACCAGCTTCGCCTCGTACGAGCCGAAGGCGTCGTCCCACGTCGAGGGGTCCAGGCCACGGTCGTCCGAGGGCTCCACGACACAGCGCATCGGCAGCTCGAAGGCGCGCGCGAACGCGAAGTCACGGGTGTCGTGCGCCGGCACGGCCATGATCGCGCCGGTGCCGTACCCCATCAGGACGTAGTCGGCGATGAAGACCGGTACCTGCTCGCCGCTGACCGGGTTGACCGCGAACGCGCCGGTGAAGACGCCGGTCTTCTCCTTGGCGTCGGCCTGCCGCTCGACATCGGACTTCGAGGCCGCGAACGCGCGGTACTTGGCGACGGCCTCGGCCGGCGTCGCATGCCCGCCGGTCCACACGTCGTGCGTGCCCTCGGGCCACGCGGCCGGGACGATGGTGTCGACCAGCTCGTGCTCGGGCGCCAGCACCATATAGGTGGCGCCGAACAGCGTGTCCTGGCGCGTGGTGAAGACCGTGATCTTCTCCTGACCCACCGGGAAGTCCACCCGCGCACCCTCGGAGCGCCCGATCCAGTTGCGCTGCTGCAGCTTGATCGCCTCGGGCCAGTCCAGCGCCTCCAGGTCGTCCAGCAGACGGTCCGCGTACGCGGTGATCCGCATGTTCCACTGGCGCAGCTTGGACTTGAAGACCGGGAAGTTGCCGCGCTCGGAGCGTCCGTCGGCGGTGACCTCCTCGTTGGCCAGCACGGTGCCCAGGCCGGGGCACCAGTTGACCGGCGCGTCCGAGGCGTACGCCAGCCGGAACCCGCTCAGGACGTCGGCGCGCTCGGCGGCGGTCAGCTCACCCCAGGCCCGCTCGTGACCCGGCACCGGACGCGCGCCGCTCTCGAACTGCGCGACCAGCTCGGCGATCGGGCGGGCCTTCTTCGCGTCCTGGTCGTACCAGGAGTTGAAGATCTGCAGGAAGATCCACTGGGTCCACTTGTAGTACTCGGGGTCGATCGTGGCGATCGAGCGGCGCTTGTCGTGGCCCAGGCCCAGGCGGCGCAGCTGGGACTTCATGTTCTCCATGGCCGCCTCGGTGGACACCCGCGGGTGCGTACCGGTGGCGACGGCGTGCTGCTCGGCGGGCAGGCCGAAGGCGTCGAAGCCCAGCGTGTGCAGCACGTTGTACCCGGTCATGCGGTGGAACCGGGCGTAGACGTCGGTGGCGATGTAGCCCAGCGGGTGCCCGACGTGCAGACCCGCACCCGAGGGGTACGGGAACATGTCCATGATGAACTTTTCGGGCCGCCCGGAGACCGCGGCGTCGCCCGCCAGATCACCCTTCGGGTTGGGCGCCTCGTACGTGCCGTCGGCGTCCCAGATGTCCTGCCAGCGCGCCTCGATGTTCGCGGCCCCGGGCGCCGGGGGGGCGGGCGGGGGTGCGGGCTCTGGCGGCCGGGCTCGTATGCTCATGATCCTTAGGGCTCCATCGATCGTCTCTGCTGCGGTTTCACCGGGCTTCGGCTGCGACGTACAGCCGAAATGAAAAAACCCCTCGCACAGGAGGGGACGCCGCGCTGATGCCGACCCACGAATCGTCAGTGGTCGGTACTGATCAGCGCGGCTCGCTAAGCAGAAGGCGTACGGCACGCATGGCGTCAGGGTACCGCAGGGGCCGAGCCGCCCGCACCGGACTTCTCTCCCGCCCGGGGCGCGGGGTTACTCGGCGTACCGGCCTCTATCGGGGCAACGTCAAGAGACGCTCGCCACTTGATAACAACGCAATAACTCAAACCCCGAACTGGTCGGTACGGCGCCACTTAGCATGCGGCAGCGGGACCCGCTTTCGAACCACCATCCGGGAGTCATCCCCATGAACCCTCTCACCCCCCGTAGCCGCAAGATCCGCTCCTTACCCATCTCCCCGGGGCCGAGCCGCGCGGCACGTGGAGCGTCAACAGGCGCGGTGCTGCTCCTGATACCCCTCGTCGTGATCGTCGGCAGCGACAGCTTCCGCGCCGCTCTCGACTTCACGACCGGAGTGCTCAGCCTCGTCTCGTTGACCTGCAGCATCGTCTGGGGCCTCGTCGCCTCCGACAGCCTCTTCCTCTCGCCGAAGCAGCGGCTCCTCGCCCAGGGTGTGCACCGGGCGACCGCGATCGCCGCGCTCGGCTTCCTGCTTCTGCACGGCACCGTCAAGCTGGTCCTCGGGCATGTGTCCGTGATCGGCGCCCTCATCCCGTTCGGCCTCGGTGTGACCGGTACGGACGGGCTGATCGGCTTCGGCGCCCTCGCCGGACTTCTGATGATCGTCACCGGTGTCACCGGCGCGATGCGCAGCTCCTTCGCCTCCCCCGCCCGGATCGCGGGCCGCTGGCGCGCGCTGCACATACTGGCCTATCCCGCCTGGTGCTCGGCCCTGGTGCACGGTCTGTACGCGGGCCGCCAGGCCGCCCCCTGGGTCGTGGCGATGTACTGCCTGTGCCTGGCCGGCGTCACCGGAGCGCTGGCGCTGCGCGCGGCTCCACTGCCGGTCAAGCGCAAGGTGGCGCGGAGAATCCTCGTCCTCCTGGACGCGCAGACCCGTATCCCCCGGGTCGCGGCGGGTGCCACCCCGCGCCGCGAGGGCCCGCTGCCCGGCATGGAGGCCCTCGCCGCCACGTCCGGGGCCGGCTCCCCACGGGCTCAACTCCCGCAGCAGCAGGGAGGATTCACTTCCTCGTACGAAGGGGAGCGCCCGCGCGCCGGATACGAGGAGGAGCGCCCTCGGGCCATGTACGAGGAGGAGCCCTCCCGCGCCACGTACGAGGAGGAGCGCCCCCGCACCGGCAGCGGCATGGCGGCCGCGTACCGCGCCGTCTCCACGGCCCCGGGCGCCCGCCCGCTGCCGCTCCAGGAGGAGCACTCCGGCCGCTGGCCCCACCCGTCCCCGCCGCCGCCCGGCGAGGCCGCGCGCCCCGCACCACCCGCGTACCCGAGTGGCACGACGCCGTACGACACGGCCGCGAGCCCCGGTTACGACACCGGCCCGGTCCCGACGTACGACACGAGCCTCACCGAGCCCGTCACGAGCCTCACCGAGCCCGTCACGGGCCCCGCCGCACCCTTCGTCCCCACCGCACCGGTCACGCCCGCCCAGAGCAGCGACCCCCCGTACTACGTGACCAGCGACCCCTACGACACGGGCTCGACCCCCACGTACGGCTCGGGCCCCATCTCCCCGTACGACACCGGCCAGACGCCCTTGTACGAGGCACCGACCGAACCGATCCCGAACCCCTTCGAGGCCCCGGCCGCGGGTGAACCCTGGTCCGCGCCCGGTACCGCGGGAGGCCGTCGTTGAACGCACCGCTGCCCGACGTCCCCGAGGTCCGCGTCGTCGGACTGCCCCAGCTCACCTCGGGGTTCGACCTCGTCGAACGGCTCGATCTGGCGATGCACCTCAAGGTGCACGGGCCCCTGGAACCCATCGGCGGCGAGCGCCTCGCCCAGCTCGCCGACGACGTCTCCCTGCGCGGCCGCGGCGGCGCGGGCTTCCCCTTCGCCAGAAAGCTGCGGGGCGGGGCCGGCGCGGCGGGCCAGCGGGGGGTGCGGCCGG
>NZ_JAEIMH010000086.1:0-13446 GCF_016464295.1 Streptomyces sp. N35
GGCTCGCCGAGCTCGCGCCGGTGAGCGCCGACGCCGACCCCGAGGCCGTTCCGGAAGCGGTGCTCACCGCGCTCGGCGCCCGCGAGACCGTCCTGTACGGAGCCGGCGCCGAAGAGCTGCGGTCCGTGGACCGCAGCGGCCAGGACCCCCTCGTACGCCTGGTGGAACACTGCGCGCGGCGCGAGCTGCTGCTCGTCCTCGACAACTGCGAGCATGTGGTCGTCGCCGCCGCCGACATGCTGGCGTATCTGCTCGCCCGCTGCCCCGGCCTGACGGTGCTCGCGACGAGCCGTGAACCCCTCGGCGTACCGGGCGAGTTGGTGCGCCCGCTCGGACCGCTGCCCGAAGCCAAGGCGCTGCGGCTGCTCGGCGAGCGCGGGGCGGCCGCCCGGCCCGGCTTCACGGTCGACGAGGACCGCGCGGCGGCCGAGGAGATCTGCCGCCGCCTCGACGGCCAGCCGCTCGCCATCGAACTCGCCGCCGCCCGTCTGCGGATGCTCACCCCGCGCCAGATCGCCGACCGGCTCGACGACCGCTTCCGCCTGCTCACCAGCGGCAGCCGTACGGTCCTGCCCCGCCAGCAGACCCTGCGGGCCGTCGTGGACTGGTCCTGGGACCTGCTCGACGACCCGGAACGGGCCGTGCTGCGCAGGCTGTCGGTGTTCGCGCGCGGCTGTGACCTGAGCGCCGCCGAAGCCGTCTGCGGAGCCGTGCCCGAGACGGACGGGGACGCCGCGTGCCATCTGCACCTCATGGTGGACCGGCGCGACGTCACCGATCTGCTCGGCTCGCTGGTCGACAAGTCCCTTGTGGTGGCGGCCCCTTCGGCGAACGGAGAGATGCGCTACCGGCTCCTGGAGACGGTCGCCGAGTACGCCGCCGAACGTCTCGACGAGGCCGGGGAGCGGGCGCTCGCCGAGCGCGCCCATCTCGTGCACTACCGCGAACTCGCCCGCACCACCGATCCGTTGCTGCGGGGCAGTCGTCAGGCCGAGGCCATCGCGCTGATCGAGACCGAGTACGAGAATCTCCGCAACGCCCTGCGCCATGCCGTCGCCCTGCGCGACCAGCAGGAGGCGCTGAGCCTCGTGCACGGGCTGTGCTGGTACTGGCAGATGCGTGACCAGCGGGCCGAGGCCCAGCACTGGTCGACCGCGGCGGTGGAGCTGGGCCCCGAACCGTTCACCCACCCGGTGCAGCCCGCCCCCGACGTGTACGAACGGTGCACGGACTCACCGCCGCCGATGAGCCCCGAGGTGTTCGCGGAGGCGCGGCGCGGAGCCAGGCTGATCCAGCTGGCGACGATGGACCACGGCCACGACCTGTGGACGGGCGACAACAACGACACCCTGAGCGCCGTCGTGGCGACGTACCGGTCGGGCATGCCACAGGTGTGCAGGATGCCGGGATCCATTTGGTTCTTCGCGCGCCTGATGAGCGGCGAGCCCTTCGACGTCCTGAAGTTCAGTGCCGAACAGGTGGAGGCCTGCCGTCGGTTCGGTTACCGCTGGGAGCTGGCGGGGGCGCTGCAGATGCGTGCCAACATCCTTGCCAACCGCAGTGAATGGTCGAGCGATGCCGTGGCGAACGCCGACGAGGCGCTCGCCCTCTTCACCGAACTCGGTGACGTCTGGGGCCAGGCCGAGGCGCTGTCGGCACGCGGTGAGGGCTGGGAGCGGCAGGGCGAGTTCGAACGGGCCGGCGAGGACTACCTGGCCGCCATCGCGCATGCCGAACGCATGGGCGCCCGCACCCAGGTGATGGTGCTCAAGGCCCGGTTGGCCGGCGGTGCGCTCTTCGAGCTCGACCGCGGCGACGAGGCCGAGCGCATGCTGCGCGAGATCGTCGACGACGCCGATCCCGCGCTCAGCGAGCCGCAGGCGTTCGCCCGCCTCTATCTCGCCCTGCGTCTGGGCCGCACCGGCCGCGTGGAGGAGGCGCGCCGGAATCTGCTCTGGCTGCGTGATCAGTTCCTGTCCGGACCCATCCTGATGTTCCGCGGCATGCTGGACGGGATGTTCGGCTGGCTCGACACGATCGAGGGCCGCCATGCGTCGGCGCTCGAGCATGCGCGCAGCGCCCTCGTCCAGGCGATGGAACCGATGTCGCAGATGGTGATGCCGCAGCTGGCCTCGTCCCATCTCTCCCTCGCGGCCAAGGCGTTGGCCTGCCTGGGCGGCGAGGAGCGCGCCCTGTCGGCGGCCCGGCTGCTCGGCACGGCCGACGCGCACCGGCCCGCGCGGCATGTGCAGCCGCAGTTCGAACGGGAGTTGCGCGAGGAGGCCGAGGCGCTGATCCGCAGGCAGCTCGATGACGAGGCGTACGAACAAGCGCACACGGAAGGCGGCGGCCTCTCCGTGGAGGAGGCCGCCGCCTTGTTCTGAGCCGCTGTGCGCTGCGGCTCAGGTTTCTGATCCGTACCGCTCGGACGCGATCCGACGGGCGGATCAGGGCTGATCAGATGTGGGGGAGGTGCGCATCAGCTCTTCTTCGCGAACTTGTAGATGGCGTACGGAGCCATGACCACGGTCAGTCCGACCGTCCAGGCCAGCGTGACCCACAGGCCGTGGGCGACCGGGTGCCCGGTGGTCATCAGACCGCGGGCCGCGTCCGCGAGACCGGACATCGGGTTGTACTCGGTGAAGTTCTGCAGCCAGCCCGGCATGTTCTGCGTCGGGGTGAAGATCGACGAGCCGAACTGCAGCGGCATCATCACCAGGAAGCCGAGCGCCTGCACGGACTGGGCGCTCTTCATGGTCACGCCGAGGACGAGGAAGATCCACATCACGGCCGAGCCGAAGAGCAGCGAGAGTCCGACGGCCGCGAGCAGGCCGGGCCAGTTCTCGATGTCGAAGCCGACGAGTACGGCGACGATCATCAGGACCGTGGTGGCGATCAGCATGCGCAGGATCTCGACGGAGATCTTGGCGATCAGGACCGAGGCCCGTCCGATGGGCAGGGACCGGAAGCGGTCCATGATGCCCTTGTGGAAGTCCTCGTTGAAGCCGGTGCCGACCGCCTGGGCGATCGACATCGACATCATCGCGAGCATGCCGGGGATCACGTACTGGACGTAGGCGTCCTGGCCGCCGCCCATCGCCTTGCCGATCGAGCCGCCGAAGACGTACACGAAGAGCAGGGTGAAGACGACCGGCATCAGGAGGGCGTCGAACATCGACTCCGGGTCCTTCTTGATCCACAGCAGGTTGCGGCGGATCAGGGCTCCGGTGTGGCGCAGGTTGGCCCGCACCCCGATGCGGCCGTCGGCCTCTCCGGCGTGCAGAGGTGGCTGGTCGAGGGGTTCGGGCTTGTGAAGGGTGGCGGTGCTCATACGGCGGCCTCCTCGAGTTCACGGGCGGGCGCGTCCTGCGGAGCACTGGCCTTCTGGCCGGTCAGCGAGAGGAACACCTCGTCCAGGCTGGGCAGTTCGGTGGCGATGTCGGCGAGCGCGAAACCGGCGGCGGCCAGGTGGCCGACGATCGCGGTGAGCTGCTCATCGCTCTGTACGGGCACGATCACGGTGCCGGTCTCGGTGTCGACGGTCGCCGTGGCGAGGCCGGTCAGGCCCGAGGCGTCCAGGTCGGCCGCCATGGTGCGCAGTTGCAGAGGGTCGGCCGGGCGGATGCGCAGGGTGCGGCCGCCGACCTTCGCCTTGAGCTCGGAGATCCCGCCCTCGGCGATGATCCGGCCGCGGTCGATCACGGTGAGCTCGGAGGCCAGCTGCTCGGCCTCCTCCATGTACTGGGTGGTGAGCAGGACGGTCACGCCCTCGCCGACCATGCGCTTGACCTCGGTCCACACCTCGTTGCGGGTACGGGGGTCGAGGCCGGTGGTGGGCTCGTCCAGGTAGAGGACGGCGGGCTGGCCGATCATCGAGGCGGCCAGGTCGAGGCGGCGGCGCATACCGCCGGAGTACGTGCCCGCGGTGCGCTTGGCGGCCTCGGTGAGGGAGAAGCGCTCGAGCAGGTCGTTCGCCCGCTTCTTCGCGCCGGCCTTGGACAGGTCGAGCAGCCGCCCGATCATGTACAGGTTCTCGAAGCCGGAGAGCTTCTCGTCGACCGAGGCGTACTGACCGGTCAGGCCGATCTTGCGGCGCAGTTGCCGGGGCTGGGTGAGGACGTCGTACCCGGCCACGAAGGCCGAGCCCGCGTCGGGCTGGATGAGGGTGGAGAGGACTCGTACGAGGGTGGTCTTGCCGGCGCCGTTCGGGCCGAGCACACCGAGGACGGTGCCTTCACGGACGTCGAGGTCGACGCCGTCGAGCGCTCGTGTTCCTTGGGGACCGCCGTAGTGCTTGACCAGTCCTCGTACGGTGACGGCGTTGCCGCCGGGGATCGGGTTCTTGTCGGATCGCGTCATGCCGACAACTCTGGAGCGCCCCGCCGACAGGCCACCGACACGTCACCGACAGGGGCGTGCGGAGACCGATATTCCGCCGATCCGGGCAGGTCAGGGGCCGATGAATCCCGGTCGGAGACCTGGGTCGAGCGCAGCCGTGGCGCGGACGCGCCGCAGCCGGCGGTCGGCGGTCGGCGCGCTGGGCGAGGACCTGGAGGCGGGCCCCGACCTGCGTCCGGACCGGCGCCCGACCTGCGGCCGGACAGGCGACGGGCCCGCACGACCGGGGGAAAGTCGGCGGGCCCGCGTGGTGCCGCGATGGTCTTCAGATGCGGCCTCAGTGGCCGGGCATCAGTGGAAGCTGTGCTCCTCGCGCGGGAACGTGCCGCCCACGACCTCCTCGGAGAACTCCTGCGCGGCGCGCACCATCTGCGCCCGCAGATCCGCGTACTGCTTCACGAAGCGCGGCATCCTGCCCGAGGTCAGGCCCATCATGTCGGTGTAGACGAGGACCTGCGCGTCGCAGTCGGGACCCGCGCCGATGCCGACGGTCGGGATGTGCAGCGAGCGGCTGACCTCGGCCGCGAGCTCGGCCGGTACCAGCTCCAGGACCAGCGCGAACGCGCCGGCGTCCTGAGCCGCCTTCGCGTCGCGGAGCAGCCGGTGGGCGTCCTCGTCGCCGCGGCCCTGCACCCGGTAGCCCATGGTGTTCACGGACTGCGGGGTCAGGCCGAGGTGGGACATCACGGGGATGCCGGACTGCACGAGGAGCTCGGTCTGCGCGAGCGAGCGCTCGCCGCCCTCCAGCTTCACGGCCCCGACGCCGGCCTCCTTGACCAGGCGGGTCGCCGAGCGCAGCGCCTGCACCGGGCCCTCCTGGTACGAGCCGAACGGCAGATCGCCGACGACCAGGGCGCGCGAGGTCCCCCGTACGACCGCGGCCGAGAGCATGGTCATCTCGTCGAGCGTGACGGGGACGGTGGTGTCGTACCCGAGGTGGCAGTTGCCCATGGAGTCGCCGACGAGCAGGACGGGGACGCCGGCCTCGTCGAAGACGGAGGCGGTCATCGCGTCGTACGCGGTGAGCATGGGCCACTTCTCGCCGCGCTCCTTGGCGGCGATCAGATCGCGGACGGTGACACGGCGGTTGGACTTGCCCCCGTACAGCGCCTTGCTGCTGTCGGTGGCCTGCTTCTCCCCGGAGGCGGCAGGCGTCTGGGCAGCCGAAAACTGCGTCATGGCAACGGCTCCTTCAGTCATCTCGAGGCGCCCTCACGGCGTCCCCGGATCACCTCCCATGGTGGCATCCCGGGGGCGGTCGGGGCTAGGGCACCCCCGAGCCCGCCGTCACAGCCGTCACGTACGGGCCCGTACAGGTAAAGACTCCTTAAGGCTTTCCAATACGAGACGGTGTCGTATCGAAATGGGTCTACGCTCGTCCGTATGACGACGACTCCCGCCACACCACCCCGCATACCGGAGGCAGTGCACCGGCGCCGCTGGGCGATCCTCGGTGTGCTGATGCTGAGCCTGCTGATCGTGGTGCTCGACAACTCGATCCTGAACGTCGCGGTCAAGACCATCTCCGAACCCGAACCCACCGGACTCGGCGCCAGTCAGGGCGAGCTGGAGTGGGCGATCAACTCCTACACGCTGGTCTTCGCCGGCCTGCTGTTCACCGCCGGACTGCTCGGCGACCGGCTCGGGCGCAAGAAGATGCTGCTCGCCGGTCTTGCCGTGTTCGGTGTCGGCTCGCTGCTCGCGGCCGAGTCCGGATCGCCGGCGATGCTCATCGCGTTCCGTGCCGTGATGGGTCTGGGCGCCGCGTTCGTGATGCCCGCGACGCTCGCGATCCTGATGAACGTCTTCGAACGCGAGGAGCAGCCCAAGGCCATCGGCATCTGGGCCGCCGGCGTCGGTCTCGCGATCGCGATCGGCCCCATCACCGGGGGACTGCTGCTCGACCACTTCTGGTGGGGCTCGGTGTTCCTGATCAATGTGCCGATCGTCGCGCTCGCGCTGGTCCTGATGGTCGTGCTCGTGCCGGACTCCAAGGACCCGAGCCCGGGCCGTATCGACCCGCTCGGTGTGCTCCTGTCGATCCTCGGTCTCGTGCTGCTCGTCTACGGGATCATCGAAGGCGGCCGCATCGCCGACTTCGCGGACCCGCTGGTGCTCGCCACCATGGCCGCCGGGCTCGTCGTACTCGTCCTGTTCGTGCTGCACCAAAAGCGCAGCGACCATCCGTCCATCGACATCACCTACTTCAAGAACAAGGTGTTCTCCGCCGCGATCGGCGCCATCGCCCT
Source organism: Streptomyces sp. N35 (assembly GCF_016464295.1). Taxonomy (NCBI): domain Bacteria; kingdom Bacillati; phylum Actinomycetota; class Actinomycetes; order Kitasatosporales; family Streptomycetaceae; genus Streptomyces; species Streptomyces sp. N35. The sequence goes on from NZ_JAEIMH010000086.1 coordinate 6,648, forward strand.
GGTCTTCTTCGCGATGATGGGCGTCACCTTCTTCTCCGTCTTCTATCTGCAGAGCGTGCGCGGATACAGCCCGCTGCAGAGCGGTCTGCTCCTGATCCCGCTGGCCGCCGCCCAGTTGATCTTCGCGCCGCGCGCCCGGCTCGTCGTCGACCGCTTCGGCAACCGTGCCGTGTGCACCACGGGGCTGCTGGTGATCGCCGCGACGCTCGCCGCGTTCGCGACCCTGGACGCGGACACCCCGATCTGGCTGCTCGAAGTGATCTTCTTCCTGATGGGCGCGGGGATGGCGCACATCATGACCCCCGTGAGCGTGGTCATCATGCAGGCCCTGCCGCGCGAGAAGGCCGGTTCCGCCTCCGCGCTCAGCAACACCTTCCGGCAGGTCGGCGGTGCGCTCGGGATCGCGATCCTCGGCTCGGTGCTCTCCGCCTCGTACCGTTCGAGCATCGAAGGCCACCTCACCGCGCTGCCGCCCGAGGCGCAGCACGCGGCCGGTGAGTCGATCGAGGCGACGCTCGGCGTCGCGCGCTCGCTCGGCGAACGCGGCGAAGCGCTCGTCGCCCCGGCCTACAACGCCTTCCTCGACGCGATGCACATCACCGCCCTGTGCGGAGCGGGCGTCGCCCTGGTCGGTGTCGTGGTGGTCGCCCTGTTCCTGCCGGGCCGCCCGCCGAAGGACGAGAACGCGCCGTCCGAGGCGTCCGAGCCGGTGGGTGCGGGCCGGTAGCTCCCGGCTGCACGACAATGGCGTACGCGTGCGCAGGGGTCCGTACGCGTACGCACACAGAAGGGGAGCGCGGCGCATGAGCTTGAGGGACCGGCCGGAACCGTGGCACGAGGAGAGCCGGTCCCCGGCCGTGCGCGGGCGTCCGCGCAGCGAGGCGGTCGAACGGGCCATCATCGAGGGCGTGATGAGCCTCCTGGAGGAGGGCGTCTCGCTCGGCGACATGTCCATCGAGCGCATCGCGCGCACGGCCGGTGTCGGCAAGGCCACCATCTACCGCCGCTGGAAGGGCAAGGAGGAGCTCTTCGTCGAGGTCATGCGGGTGGTGGACGCACCCGACCAGGAGCTTCCCGGTGAGTCCGTACGGGATGATCTCGTCGTCATCCTCGAAGGGATCCGCCACCGAGGTCTCGCCAAGCGCTCGTCCGCGCTGCTGCAGAGCCTGCTCGCCCAGGCCAAGAACTATCCGCAGCTGTGGGACCTCTACCACGCCGAGATCGTGGCCACCCGCCGCGCCCGGCTCACGCAGGTGCTCAAGCGCGGGATCGAGTCGGGCGAGCTCCGTGGCGACGTCGATCTCTCGGTGATGGCCGACCTGTTCACCGGCCCTCTGCTCACGCGCACCATCCTCAGCCACGACGCACCCCTGCCCGACGGCCTCTCGGAGACCGTCGTGGACACCGTGATCGAAGGGCTGCGGGCCTGAGACGCGTTCTTGGGAACGCGTTCCTGAGGGGTGATTCCCGAGGGCTTGTTCCGGACGGCTTGTTCCGGACGGCTGGTTCCGGACGGCTTGTTCCCGGCGGCGATACGCCTCTGATGTGCGGGTTTCGTCACAGCGGGCCGTGACCGCCGGTAAGACGGAACTGCCCGCCGCCGCCCGCCGTCCTCGTAGCAGTACGGCCGTCCCGGGGACGCTCTCCCCGTTGAAGGTGTGACGGCAAGGCACGGCACCGCCATCACCTAGGGTCGAACGGGTACGAGGACGGTGTGCACGGCGAATGAGGCGACGGTATGGCGCAGGCGTATATGACGGAGACGGGGACCAGCGGCTCGGGGCCTGAGCACCGCTCCCGTGTCCGGCGCCTGCTCGACGACTGGCGCAGAGGCTTCCGGGACCGGTCCGTCTGGCGCCGCGGGCTCGTCGTCGCGGCCCTCGCGGTGCTGCTCGCCCTGATCATGGCGCTGCACTCGCGCATCCCCAACCGCATCGGCAACATCGGCTCGCTCACCGAGACCTTCCTGCCGTGGCTGGGACTCTTCGTACCGGTGCTGCTCGTGCTCGCCGTGGTCCGCAGGTCGGCCACGGCCCTGATCGCCGTGCTGCTTCCGGCCCTTGTCTGGGTGAACCTCTTCGGCGGCCTGATCTTCGACAAGTCCTCCGCGGGCGGCGACCTCACGGTCGCGACCCACAACGTCAACGCCGAGAACGCCGACCCCGAGGGCACCGCCCGCAAGATCGCCGCGTCCGGCGCCCAGGTGGTGGCCCTCGAGGAGCTCACCGGCGAGGCGCTGCCCACGTACAAGAAGGTGCTTGCCGAGACCTATCCGTACCGGGCGGTCGAGGGCACCGTCGGCGTCTGGAGCAAGTACCCGCTCGGCGACAGCCGGTCCGTGGACATCAAGATGGGCTGGACCCGAGCGCTGCGCACCACCGTCGAGTCCCCGAAGGGGGAGTTCGCGGTCTACGTGGCCCATCTGCCGTCCGTACGCGTCAAGTTGAACGCCGGCTTCACGGCCGGTCAGCGCGACAACAGCGCGGAGGCGCTCGGCGTCGCGATCCGCGACGACAAGGTCCGCAAGCTCATCCTGCTCGGCGACCTCAACGGCACGATGAACGACCGCGCCCTGTCCCCGGTCACCTCCCAGCTGCGCTCCACTCAGGGTGCGGCGGGGGACGGGTTCGGGTTCAGCTGGCCGGCGTCGTTCCCGATGGCGCGGATCGACCAGATCATGGTGCGCGGGATGGAGCCGGTGAAGTCGTGGACGCTGCCGGAGACCGGGAGCGATCACCTGCCGGTGGCGGCCTCGGTCGAGCTCTGAGGGCTCGTACGGTCGTGGCGCCTGCCATGAGTCGTACGGTCCCGGGTCCGCTCCTACGGGACGACGACGTCCTGCTCGTGGAAACCGGTGCCGGTGCCGGCGTCGCCGTCGGTGCCTGTGTCCGTGTCCCGTGGGCAGGGGCTCGTATGCACCTCGGTGCCGCGGTCCGTCGCATGGTGCTCACGCCCGACGGAGCCGATGCCGGTCACGGAGGCGATCACGGCGACCACCGCGAGCACCAGAGCCGCGGTCGCGAGACCGTGGCGCAGGGCCGGCAGGTACGTCGGCGGAATCATGACGAACGGGCCCTTCGGTGCGGAAACGGGGACCTGACCAAGGTGCCAGCCTTTTATGGCCGCCTTAGCCGGATTCCTGCCTGATTCCTGCGCCGAAGGACCCGTCGCCGTAGGGTCCGAGGTCCCGGGACCCGTGGGGGAGTTACTTGGCCGAGCCCGTCCAGATCGCGTCGTCGTACTCGAGGATCTCGGGGCTCATCTCCAGCTGGAGCTCCTTCTCGGCGCCGGCCGGGACGGAGAAGGCGTACTTGGCGGTGGCCTTCTTGCCGGGCAGGACCGTGCCCTCGAAGGGCTTGGTGCCGTTGGAGCCGTCGAAGATCATCTCGGTGTCGGAACCCTTGCCGTCACGCAGGCTGGGGAACGCGCCGCTGATGTCGAGCTTTTCCTTGCTGCCGTTCTCGATCGTGATCGTGAACTGGTAGGCCTTGTTGCCCTTCTCGTGGCCCGCGGCGTACTGGTCCGGCGTGTACGCCTTCGGCGCGGAGACGGTGACCGCGACGCCGTCCTCGTACTCCCAGGAGTCGCCGAACGCGGCCGGGTCGCCGGAGTCCGCGGACGCGCTCGGCGCTTCTTCGCCGGCGTCGGTGGCCTCTTCGGTCGGGTCCTTCGGCGCGGACGAGGACGCGTCCTTGATGGCCTTGTCGAGCTCTTCGCCGGCCTCGTTGACGAACCACACGGTGAAGGCCAGTACGGCGATGGCGACGACCACGGCGATACCGCCGGTGATCGCACCGGCGAGCGCGGCGCCCTTGTTGGTGGCCTCACCGCGGCGGGCGCGGCCCATGCCTATGAAACCGAAGACGAGTCCGAGCACACCGAGGATCGCGCCGACCCAGAACAGCACGATGGTGATCGCGAGGACGAGGCCGATGATGCCCGTGACGAGGGCGGCCGTGCCCAGACCGTTGCGCGGCTGCATGAACGGGCCCGCGGGCGGGGCCATCGGGTAACCGGCGCCGGGCGGCGGCGGGGGAAACGCCTGGTACTGACCGGCAGCGTCGGCGGGCGGCGGGGCCCAGGGGGATTCGGGGCCGGGCGGCGGCGGAGTGGTCATCGTGTTCCTTGTGCGAGCAGTGTGAATTTCCGGCAACCGTAACAGAGCCTTATGTTTGCTTTATCACGGGCTTCACCTGCGCGAATTGGGCGTTCTTCGCGGCCAGTTCGCGTACCCGTTCGGGTACGGCTCCCGGCTCTCCTTGCCGGGTGCGGTCCGGTGAGGGTGCGGTCTTGTTGCCGGGTGCGTTCGGGTTGTGCCGGTGGGGGTGCGGCCTTGTTTGCCGGGTGCGCTCGGGTTGCGTCGGTGAGGGTGCGGTCTCGCTGCCGGGTGTGCTCGGGTTGCTCCGGTGAGGGCGCGGTCTCGCTGCCGGGTGCGGGCGGGTGGCGCCTGCGGCGGGCACCTTTTCCCCTACCCGCCCCTTCCCGAAACTGGGGGCTCCGCCCCCAGGCCCCCAGGCCCCCAGGCCCCTGGAGCTCCGGGCTCTTCGGTGGGGTGAGGGGTGGAGTGGGAGGGGTGGGGTGGAGTTCGGGGGAGCGGGTTGTGCGGGGTGGGGGATGGCGTGAAGCCGGGATGGTTGCGGTGCTCGTGCCGTGCCGTGCCGTGGCGGGGGCTCCGCCTCCTGCACCCCTGATGCGTGGGCGAAGGGGTGGTCGCGTGTCAGCGGTTGGCGCCGAGGTGCGGGGCGGGATGTTCCGTCGGCCGGTGGTCGCGGGTCAGGGGATGGTGCTGAGGTGCGGGGTGGGGCGGTCCATCGGCCCCTGGAGTCCTGGGCTCCCCGGTGGGGTGAGGGGGCGGAGTGGGAGGGGTGGGGTTCGGGGGAGCGGGGCGTGCGGGGTGGGGGATGGCGTGAAGCCGGGATGGTTGCGGTGCTCTTGCGGTGCCGTGCCGTGGCGGGGGCTCCGCCCCCTGCACCCCTGGTGCGTGGACGAAGGGGTGGTCGCGCGTCAGCGGATGGCGCTGAGGTGCGGGGCGGGATGTTCCGCCGGCCTGTGCTCGCGGGTCAGTGGTGGTGTCGACGTGCAGTGCGGGGCACCGGCCTGTGGCCGCGGGTCAGTGGATGGCGCCGAGGTGTAGGGCGGGATGTCCCACTGGCCTTGTGGCCGCGGGTCAGGGGATGGTGCTGAGGGGCGGGACGTTCCGCCGGCCGGTGGTTGCGGGGCGGCGGGTGGCGATGACGTGCAGTGTGGGGCGCCGCACCAGCCGTCAGCCGCGCGACCACGGAACCGGGCAACCGTGCGAGCGGAACACCCCGCCGGCCGTCAGTCGCGTGACGGCGGAACAAGGCAACCGTGCGAGCGGAACACCGCACCGGCCGTCAGTCGCTCGACGGCGTAAGGGGACGGGGTGGGGTGCATTGTCATTCGGGCACCCCCGGCGTCGGCGGCGACCCTTCGCGGGAACGGTGCCATTGCCCGAATGAGCAAGCACCCCACCCCGGCCCCGACCCGCAACGAAACAGCAGGCGCACGACGCACCGGCGGAAAGCCGCACACGAAGCGGCCCCCACAGCGAAGCCAGGCGCGACGAGCAGGGGGCATGGGAGCGAGCACCCGCCCCCCCACCCACGACGAACCCGCACGCGCGACAAGCGGGGGCCATGGGGGCCGGGGGGCGAAGCCCCCAGCGGGGGTCCGGGGGCAGAGCCCCCAGGGGACGCTCAGGCCGCGAGCCGCGAGGAGCTCAGGCCAGCCCCCGCCGAGCCACCGCCGGAGCCCGGTGCCCAGCAATAGCCGCCACCATGTCGAGCACCTGCCGCGTCTCACCCACCTCATGCACGCGATACACCTGCGCCCCCAACCACGCCGACACCGCCGTCGTCGCCAGCGTCCCGACCACCCGCTCCTTCACCGGCTTGTCCAGCGTCTCGCCCACGAAGTCCTTGTTGGAGAGCGATACGAGCACGGGCCACCCGGTCTCCACCATCTCCCCGAGCCTGCGCGTGGCCTCCAGACTGTGCCGCGTGTTCTTGCCGAAGTCGTGCCCGGGATCGATCAGGATCGACTCCCGCGGAACCCCCAGCCCCAGCGCCCGCTCCGCAAGCCCGACGGTCACCTTGAGAATGTCGGCCATCACGTCCTCGTACGCGATCCGGTGCGGCCGCGTCCGAGGCTCCGCACCGCCCGCATGCGTGCACACGAGCCCGACCCCGTAACGGGCCGCGACCTCCGCGAGCTTCGGATCGACCCCGCCCCACGCGTCGTTGAGCAGATCGGCGCCCGCCTCGCAGACCGCCTCGCCGACCTCGTGCCGCCAGGTGTCCACGCTGATGACCACGTCGGGGAAACGGCGCCGCACCTCGGCCACGAACCCGACCGTGCGCCGCGCCTCCTCCTCGGCCGTGACCTCCTCGCCGGGCCCGGCCTTGACCCCGCCGATGTCCACGATCTGAGCGCCCTCGGCGATGGCCTGCTCGACACGGACGAGCGCTGGCTCGTCGTGGAACGTGGCGCCCTGGTCGTAGAAGGAGTCGGGAGTCCGGTTGACGATTGCCATGATCACCGGCTCGTACGGGCCGAACTCGCGCCGTCCGAGCCTCAGCGGCCTTGCCATCGTCATCTCCTCTGTCGCGCATCGGTCGCCTGCGACCTTAACTGTCAGTCGCGCATGGCACGATCGGAGCCGGACAGTTTCTGCAGTCGGGGAGTCGCCGTGTTCTGGTTCCTGCTCATCGCGCTGGTCGTGGTGGCCGCCGCGGTCACGCTCGCCGTGCCCGGCGGCTCCGAGGACGGCGTGCTGCCC
>NZ_JAEIMH010000086.1:13456-32051 GCF_016464295.1 Streptomyces sp. N35
GTACCTCGCCGACCCGCTGCCCGCGGCCCGCCCCCTCGGCCGCGCCGACGTCGAGGCCCTGCGCCTGCCGACGGCCGTCCGCGGCTACCGCATGGCCGACGTGGACGACGCCCTGTCCCGCCTCGGCGCCGAACTCGCGGAGCGGGACGCGCGCATCGCCCAGCTGGAACGCTCGCTCGCCGGCGTCCAGGCGGCTCCCCCGGCAGGCCCGGGACTCTTCGACAAGGCGCCGCAGAGCTATGCGACGGGGGCCACGGCCGTGGTGGCCGAGGCGTCCGCGGAGCCGGAGCCGCCGGAGCCCGCGGCAGCCGTGTAGCCGGAGCCGCCGGAGCCCGCGGCAGCCGTGTGGACGCGTCCTGAGGAAGCGGGAGCGGCCCGGGCGGACGAGGACGACGACTTCGACCCGTGGAGCCCGCCGGCCGGCGGCCCCGACTCCCCGGAAGGACCGAGGCATTGAGCGGCGCACTGGCCGGCCCGGACGGCGCGCTGCGCTGCCCCTGGGCCCTGTCGACCGACGACTACGTGGCGTACCACGACGAGGAGTGGGGCCGCCCGGTCCACGGCGACGACGCGCTCTACGAACGCCTGAGCCTGGAGGCCTTCCAGTCGGGCCTGTCCTGGATCACGATCCTGCGCCGCCGCGACACCTTCCGTAAGGCCTTCGCCGACTTCCGGATCGAGGCGGTCGCGGCCTTCACGGACGCGGACGCGCAGCGGCTCCTCGCGGACGCGGGCATCATCCGCAACCGCGCCAAGATCGAGGCCACGCTTGCCAACGCACGGGTCCTCGCGGACTGGTCCCCTGGCGAACTTGACGAGTTCATCTGGTCCTTCGCCCCGGACCCGGCCGCGCGCAAGACCCCGCGCACCCTGGCGGACGTACCCGCGATCACGGACGAGTCGACGGCCCTGTCCAAGGCGCTGAAGAAGCGGGGCCTGCGCTTCGTGGGACCGACGACGGCGTACGCACTCATGCAGGCATGCGGCCTGGTGGACGACCACCTGGCGGACTGCGTGGCACGCGGCCGGACCTGACCCACCGTCCACCCGGCCGGGGCTGACTCACCGTCCACGCGGCCGGGGCTGACTCACCGTCCACGCGGCCGGACCTGACCCACCGTCCACCCGGCCGGACCGGAACCCCCGGCCCGCCCGGCGCCCCTACCGCCCCAGATACTCGGGCTTCTCCTTGGCGATGAACGCCCGTACCGCGATGGCGTGATCCTCCGACGCGCCCGCCCGCGTCTGGAGCTCGTCCTCCTTCTCCAGCGTCTCGGCCAGGGAGTGCGAGGCCGCGAAGGCCAGGGACTCCTTGAGCGCCGCATAGGCGACCGTCGGCCCGGAGGCCAGGGTCCGCGCGACCGTCTCCGCCTCCGCCGCCAGCGAATCGGCCGGCACCAGCCGGTTCGCGATCCCCAGCTCGTACGCCTCCTGCGCCTTCACCGTACGAGGGAAGAGCAGCAGATCCGCGGCGCGCCCGGGCCCGATCAGTTTCGGCAGCGTCCAGGAGACCCCCGAGTCGGCGGTCAGGGCGACACCCGCGAACGAGGTGTTGAAGGATGCGGTCTCCGCCACGATCCGGTAGTCCGCCGCGAGCGCGAAGCCGAATCCGGCCCCCGCCGCGACCCCGTTCACCCCCGCCACGACCGGCTTGGGCATCTCGGTGAGCGCCCGCACGATCGGGTTGTAGTGCTCACGCACCGTCGACATCGTCTGCCCGCTGCCCGACTCGCGGTCGGCCGTGAGCGACCCGATGTGCTCCTTCAGATCCTGGCCCACACAGAAGGCACGCCCGGTCGCGGTGAGAAGTACGGCCCGCACGGAGGGGTCCGCGGCCGCTGCCTGCACGGCATCGCGCAGCGCGACCTTCGCCTCCGTGTTCATCGCGTTCATCGCCTCGGGACGGTTCAGCGTGATCGTGGCGAGCCCGTCGCCCACCTCGTAGAGCACGGTGTCGGCCATGGAGGTCCGTCCCCTCGTTACGTATGAACAGGTAAACGCGCACGCACCGTCACGGCGCATGCGTCAGGGACAGCATGGCCCAGACGGATCACCCGGGGTATGGGTCCCGGCATGTGACGTGCGTCAAAGAATTCACGTCCGCCGAGGGGCGGGAAGCGGAGCAGTATCGCAGTCACATCGCCGAATTGAGTGGTTTTGCTCGAGCGCGTTGCGCAAGCGATGCCGACTGATGTTGGTCATCGGGTCTGTTGATGCGGGATAATGGCTTGGAAGCAATGTGTTCGATGCCGGTGACACCTGGGTTGTCGGCTGCGTGAGCTGGTTTCAGGAAGGGGAACGAGCATGGCGGCCATGAAGCCGCGAACGGGCGACGGCCCGCTCGAGGTGACCAAGGAGGGGCGGGGCATCGTCATGCGCGTTCCGCTCGAAGGCGGAGGGCGACTTGTCGTCGAGCTGACTCCCGATGAGGCCGATGCGCTCGGCGACGCCCTGAAGAAGGTCGTCGGCTGACGTAACGTCCACCATTTTCACCGCCCCGGCACACTAACAAGGGCCGGGGCGGTGTTGTTGGGGCAGGGGCGGCGGGCGGGGTGTGGGGGCGCAGCCCCCAAGGCACCCAAGGCACGTCAGCTCGCCCCGAGAAGGCGGCTCAGCCCGTCGCGACTGCCCGCTTCACCGCGCACAGCAGCCCGTCGCCCACCGGCAGCACCGAGGGCACCAGCTCCGGGCTCTCCCGTACGGTCCGCAGCAGCTCCCGCAGCCGGAGGACCTCGACCGGCTGGGGTCCCGAGTCGACGGTGCGCCCGTCGGCGAAGACGCCCTCGAACACGACGAGGCCGCCGGGCCGCAGCAGGCGCAACGATTCAGCGAGGTAGTCCAGGGACTCGGTGCGGTCGCCGTCGCAGAAGACCAGGTCGTATCCGCTGTCCGCGAGCCGCGGCAGTACGTCGAGCGCGCGCCCCGGGATGAACCGCGCGCGGTTGCTCGCGAAGCCGGCCGCGCGCAGTGCGGTACGGGCGAACTGCTGGCGCTCGGGCTCGGGGTCGACCGTGGTCAGGACCCCGTCGAGGCGCATGCCGCCCAGGAGGTGGATTCCGGACACACCGGTGCCGGTACCGATTTCGGCCACCGATTTGGCGCCGACCGTGGCGGCCAGCATCCGCAGCGCGGCGCCCGTCGCGGGAGACACCGCACGCAGCCCCGCCTCGCGCGCGCGCTCGCGCGCCCAGAGCAGCGCCTCGTCCTCCGCGACGAAAGCGTCGGCAAAAGCCGAAGTCGGCTGCCGGTTGCCGGTAATGACCCTCTCCTGTCTCCCCGTATGTATCTGGCCGTGACTGTATCCGCTGGGCCGGGAACCTGCTGATGGGGCTGGGCGTTGAAAGCGGTGTACGGGCAGGTGCGGGGGCGAGGGGGCCCCTCGGGAAGTTCCGGTGCCGCAGGACGGGGGGAATGAAATGGACCTGGGGGACGAAGCGTACGAACGGCCGGGGCGAACCCGTCCGCGATCTTCTCCACGATCTTCAAATTCTCGTAAAGACTCTTATCCTGAGCTAACAGGCGAGGTGGCTATGGTAGGGGCTCCACTGGACACCACCAGAGCCGACAGGGGAGGTGCGGCTACGACCGGTGACCTCGGAACGATGGCGCGAATCAAGCGCCGCTTCCTCAGGTCGGCGGGCGAGCCGAAATCCGTGACCGACACTGCTGACCACTCCGCCGTTTCCGCACAGACCGCGACCTTTGCCGCCGATGCGGAATCCCAGGCGTGGACTCCGCCCAGCTGGGAGGAGATCGTCAGCACGCACAGCGGACGCGTCTACCGCCTCGCCTATCGCCTGACGGGCAACCAGCACGACGCCGAGGACCTCACCCAGGAAGTCTTCGTGCGCGTCTTCCGCTCGCTGTCCACCTATACGCCCGGCACTTTCGAGGGTTGGCTGCACCGCATCACCACCAATCTGTTCCTGGACATGGTCCGCCGACGGCAGCGCATCCGCTTCGACTCGCTCGGCGACGACGCGGCCGAGCGGCTGCCCAGCCGCGAGCTCGGTCCGCAGCAGGTCTTCAACGACACGCACTTCGACGCGGACGTCCAGCAGGCCCTCGACACGCTCGCGCCCGAATTCCGCGCCGCGGTCGTCCTGTGCGACATCGAAGGACTCTCGTACGAGGAGATCGCCGCGACACTCGGCGTGAAGCTCGGCACCGTGCGCAGCCGGATCCACCGTGGCCGCTCGCAGCTCCGCAAGGCCCTGCAGCACCGGTCTCCCGAAGCCCGCGCCGAACGCCGTTCTCTCGCGGTCGTCGGTGTGCCGGCTCTGGGGGGAGGGGGCGCGACCGCGTGAGTGGATCACGGCTCAACCCTGCCGAGCGGCATCTTGCCGAGCAGCATCTGGGAGACCGGCTCGCCGCCCTGGTGGACGGCGAACTGGGCCATGACACCCGCGAGCGGGTCCTCGCCCATCTCGCGACCTGCGCCAAGTGCAAGGCCGAAGCCGATGCGCAGCGCCGTCTGAAGACCTTCTTCGCCGAGGTCGCACCGCCCCCGCCGTCCGAGAGTTTCCTCGCACGGCTGCAAGGGCTGTCCGAGCCAGGGGGCCCGGGTGGTTCCGCGGACCAGGGCGACCCCTTCGGCCGGCCGCTCGCCGACGGTGTGTTCGGTAATCGCGACGACGGCGGCTTCGGGCTGCGCGCCGACACGTTCTCGTACGCGCCGTCCGGCGGCCGCGGCGGCATGCTGCCCGGTGGAGACCGCGCGGGCGGGTTCCGTATCCACGAAGTCGGCCGCAGCGGCGCCGAGCGTGCGGCGGCCTCGCGCGGGCGGCGCCTCGCCTTCGCGGCCGCCCGAGCGGTCTCGCGGGCCGCGGTCGCGCTCGGCGGGGTCTCCACCGGAGTGCCCGCCGACACCGCCGAGGCGCGGGGCCGGGCCAATGCCTCACCGCAGCGCACACAGGGTGCGGCCACCGCGGCCGACACGAGCCGGCGGCGCGGCGGTGCGCAGAGCGTCGGCGCCCAGGCGCCGGGCAGGCTGGCCGCGCCGGTCGCCTCTGCCGGGGTGTCCGCTCCGGGTGTGCCCGGCGTGACGGGACAGCGGCAACTGCCGCTCGCCTCCCCGATACTCAACCGCTCCTCGGTGCTCCCTCCGCTGATACGTCCGGTCGCCGCCACCGTTCCGTACTCACCGCTGCCTCCCGTCCGGGAGGGCTCCGCCGTGCCGGGGCAGAGCGCCGTGCCGGATGAGACCGCCGCGCCGAGCCCGTCCCCCGTCGCCGGACTTTCGCTGCCCGCCCGCTGACCCTGCCGCTGACCGCCCGCCGGTGCACCTGGTTGAATCCCGGGTGGGATCGCCGCCGAGAGGTGGGTATCCCTGTTGGGGGTTGCGCCTGGCGGGGCGGATCCGGGGCGAGGGACATGTCGTGTACGGCGGTTCCTTCCCGTGGACCGCGTCGGCCGGGGACCTCGTGTGTGATCCGCGCCTGAGGGCGCCGGGACGAGACGCCGAACGCTGCGTGGGGAGAGGCATGGGCGAGGGGGAGCCCACCCGGCCCCAGGGGAAGTGGTGGAGCCGGCCCCGGAGTTCCGATGAGCCCGCGCCGGCGGATACCGCCCAGGATGCGGTGCGGGATGCGGTGCCTGGGGGCGAGAGGGCTGCTTCGGACGGGGACTATCCGTTGAGCGCTCCGGAGGTTCCGGGTGCTTCGGGTGTCTCGGATGCTCCGGGAACCTTGAGTGCTCCAGCTGCTGCGGATGTCCCGCTTACTTCGGGTGTCTCGGATGCCTCGGGTGCCTCGGTTTCCGAGGATGCGGTGGTCAGTGGCGCCGGGGTAAGTCCTGGCGCGGAGACGGCCGTTGGGCCCGTTTCCGGTGGTGCCGGCGGGACAGCCGGGACGGGTGCGTCCATGGTCCCGGACGAAGCTGCGGCACCTTTCGCCGCCGAACCCGCTGTGTCGCCCTCGCCCGTCGACCCTGCTGCGTCGCCCCCTCACGCCGACCCTGCGGTGTCGCCTTCTCCCGCGGTGTCCGGCGACGCCGGGGTGCCCGCTCCCGCCGTCTCCGCCGAATCCGCGGCACCTGTCCCGGCCGACCGGCCGAGGCCGCTGCACGACCCCGACCCCTACAGCACGCCGCCCTACGGAGGCCCCGGCCCCTGGGCGCCCGCACCGCCCGTGCAGCACCCCGTGGCGACTCCGGCGCAGGGCACGGTCGTGCCGCAGGGTGCGGCGCCGGTGCACGGTGCGCCCGCCGCGTATCCGCAGAGTGCCCAGACTCCGCGGCCGATACCCGGCGCGCAGATACCCCCGGCCCAAGGCGCCCCCGCGCCGGCCGCTCCGACCCACGCCGGCCCCGTCCCGGCAGCCCACGTCCCGCAGCCGCATGCCCCGGCAGCCCACGCCCCGCAGCCGCATGCCCCGGCAGCCCACGCCCCGCAGCCACACGGCGCCCAGATACCGCAGCAGCCGAGCGCACCCCAGCCCCACCGGACCGCGGCACACCCCCACCCTCAGGCCGGAGCCCACCCGCAGCCCGCCCAGGCGCAGCCGATGCCGAGCCAAGGCCACCCGGCATCGGGCCAGGGCCACCCGACACAAGGCCACCCGACACAAGGCCACCCGGCATCGGGCCAGAGCCACCCGGCCCCGGGCCACCCGACGCCGGCTCACGGCCACCCGACACAGGGTCAGAGCCAGCCGACACAGGGCCAGCCCGCGCCCGGCCACTCCACCCCGCCCCCGCACACGGCCCACACCCCGCCACCCAACGGCACCCCCGCCCACGGCACACAAGCCCACGGCGCCCAAGCCCACAGCCCCCACCCCCCAGCCGCCCAACAGCCCGCACCCCCCAACCCCTGGGCCACGTACGACCCTTGGCGTTCCTCGCAGCCCTTGCTGCAGAGCGACGGGAGTGCCGGGGCGCCCAAGCGGAAGTCCCGCAAGGGGCTGCTCGTCCTCGGGGCCGTCGCGCTGTCGCTGGTCACCGGCGGGATCGGCGGCGGGATCGGCGCGTACATCGAACGCAACGGCGGCGTCACCGAGGTCGAGCTGGGCCAGGCCGGCGAGGAGTCCAAGGACCGCGCGCCCGAGAGTGTGGCCGGCATCGCGGCCAGTGCGCTCCCCGGCGTCGTGACCCTGCACGTCAGCGGTGACGACGGCGCGGGTACCGGCACCGGCTTCGTGCTCGACAGCAAGGGCCACATCCTCACCAACAACCACGTGGTCGACCCCGGTGGCGGCGACGGCGAGATCTCCGTGACCTTCAGCGGCGGCGAGACCGCGAGCGCCAAGATCGTGGGCCGGGACGCCGGTTACGACCTCGCGGTGGTCAAGGTCAGCAACGTCAAGGGCCTCAAGCCGCTGCCGCTCGGCAACTCCGACAACGTCCAGGTCGGTGATCCCGTCGTGGCGATCGGCGCTCCCTTCGACCTGTCCAACACCGTCACCTCCGGGATCATCAGCGCCAAGGAGCGTCCGATCACGGCCGGCGGCGAGGCCGACGGCAGCGATGTCTCGTATGTGAACGCCCTGCAGACCGACGCCCCCATCAACCCCGGCAACTCCGGCGGCCCGCTCGTCGACTCCAAGGCCCGCGTGATCGGCATCAACAGCGCGATCCGCTCGGCCGGTGACGGCGGCGGTGCGGAGGGCGGCCAGGCGGGCTCGATCGGCCTCGGCTTCGCGATCCCGATCAATACGGGCAAGCGGGTCGCCGAGCAGCTGATCAACGAGGGCCGGGCCACGCACCCGGTGATCGAGGTCACGCTCGACACCGAGTTCACCGGCGACGGCGCCCGGGTCGCGGAGAAGGCCGCCGGCGGTGGCCCCGCGGTCAAGCCCGGCGGACCGGGAGCCAAGGCGGGCATCAAGTCCGGCGATGTGGTCACGGAGGTCGACGGCCAGCGGATCCACGCGGGCGAGGAGCTGATCGTGAAGATCCGCGCCCATGAGCCCGGCGACCGCCTGGAGTTGACGATCGAGCGCGACGGCAAGGAGCGCACGCTCTCGGTGACCCTCGGCGAGGCGGGCGACTGAGACGCGAAAGGCGCGGCAGCCGTCCGGAGAGCCGGCGGCCGGGCGGCAACTGTTCACCGAAACGTCCGACGATTGATCGCTGATCCCGGCGACCGGACAGTACCGGTCGCCAGGGATCGGCGGGTACCGTAGAGCTGCCCGGGAACCGGTCTTCGGACCACCTGCCACCGGGGCTGCGGACAGGGCAAGGAGCGATACGTGTTCAACGACATAGGCGGACTCGAGCTGATCGCGCTCGTGGTTCTCGCCGTGCTCATCTTCGGCCCGGACAAGCTGCCCAAGGTCATTCAGGACGTTTCCTCCTTCATTCGGAAGATCCGCGCATTCTCCGAGAGTGCAAAGCAGGACATCCGTGAGGAACTGGGCCCCGAGTTCAAGGACTTCGAGTTCGAGGACCTGAACCCGAAGAAGTTCGTCCGCAAGCAGCTCGACCAGCACGGCGACGACCTCGGGATCGATGAGATCCGCAACGGCTTCAACCTCAAGAAGGAGATGGCCGAGGTCACGGACGCCGTGAACAGCCGCGAGGGCGAGAGCCCGAGCAGCTCCGGCGGCACCAAGACCAGCCTCACGAAGAGCGCCGAGACCAGCCTCACCAAGGGCCCCGACCTGGAGAAGAAGCCGGCTCAGGACGAACGTCCGCCCTTCGACGCCGACGCGACCTGACCCCGCCAAAACCGTCCCCGCCGAGCCGTATGGCTATCCTCCTCAGGTGTTGTCCGGACTTCAGGACGCCCGAGGGGGGTGGGCCGCTCCGGACCGAACAGGACGAAGGAGGCGGCCGGTAGATGGAGACGACGAGTCAGCCCAGTCGGGCGGGAGTGCGCACGGTCGACGGCTATCTGCTTGCGCCGTTCCCGTGGTACGCACTCGACGAGGCCTTCACGGGCCCACGCTGGCTGATGCAGGTCGGCGCCGCGGCGGACGGCACGGTCGAGCACGGCTCGATCGGTCACGGCGACGAGCCCGCGGTCCGCGCCGACATGAGCGCCGACCGTGAGCGCTTCGCGGTCGTGGTGACGGTCGCGGCCAGCCCGGTGCGCCGCAGCGCGGACGGCACCGGTGTCATGGAGGCGACCTCGGTCTCCTCCGCCGCGTGGCTCGCCGGCGTCGGACTCCTGAACTTCACCTGGCCGATGCAGATGGACCACACCCTGCGCGACGACTGGCTGGACCAGCAGACCGAGACGGCCTGGGTGCTCGCCGACGACCTCGGCGGCAGCGACTGGTCGACGCTCTCGCTGCCGGTGGACGGGGTGCCGACCTCGTTCCACTACCGCGAGTCCGAGTTCGGCTGGGTGCTCGCAGGATCCACTCAGGAGGGCGTCCACCTGGGCGCGTACGGCCGCGGCATGAGCGCGTACGGTCTCGGCTTCTCGGCGGTCAAGGACATCGGGGCCTACGAGGGCTGAGCGCACGGTCACGGCAGACACGGCGATACGCGGATGGGGCGCCCCTCACCAAGAGGGGCGCCCCATCCGCGTATCACGTGACCGAAGCGGCGCTCAGAACTTGTTGCGCGGCGTGATCCCGAGCGACATGCCCGACAGACCGCGCTGCCGCCCGCCCAGCTTGCCCGCGATGGCGCGCAGCGCCGCACCCGCCGGCGAATCGGGGTCGGACAGGACCACCGGCTTGCCGTCGTCGCCGCCTTCGCGCAGCCGTACGTCGATCGGGATCGCACCGAGGACGGGCACATTGGCGCCCGTCGTCTTGGTGAGGCCCTCGGCAACCGCCTGGCCGCCGCCCGTACCGAAGACGTCGATCATCTCGTCGCAGTGCGGGCAGGGCAGGCCGGACATGTTCTCGACGACGCCGACGATCTTCTGGTGCGTCTGCACGGCGATGGAGCCCGCGCGCTCGGCGACCTCGGCGGCGGCCTGCTGCGGGGTGGTGACGACGAGGATCTCGGCGTTCGGCACGAGCTGCGCGACCGAGATCGCGATATCGCCGGTGCCGGGCGGCAGGTCCAGGAGCAGCACGTCGAGGTCGCCCCAGTAGACGTCCGCGAGGAACTGCTGCAGCGCGCGGTGGAGCATCGGGCCGCGCCATACGACGGGTGCGTTGCCCGGGGTGAACATGCCGATGGAGATGACCTTCACGCCGTGCGCGGACGGCGGCATGATCATGTTCTCGACCTGGGTGGGACTGCCGTCCGCGCCCAGCATCCGGGGCACCGAGTGGCCGTAGATGTCGGCGTCCACGACACCGACCTTGAGACCGTCGGCGGCCATCGCCGCCGCCAGGTTCACCCTCACCCGGGACCTGCCGACGCCGCCCCTGCCCGGGGGCACCCCGTACACCCCGGTCAGCGGGCCGGGCTTGGCGAAGGGGACCTCGCGCTCGGCGGTGCCGCCGCGCAGCGCGGTCGCCAGCTCCTTGCGCTGCTCGTCGCTCATCACGTCGAGCTCGACCTCAACGGAGGTCACGCCCTCGACGGCCTGCACCGCCTCGGTCACGCGGGAGGTGATCGTCTCGCGCATCGGGCAGCCGGAGACCGTGAGATAGATGGCGACGGCCACCGCGCCATCCTCAGCGACCTCGACGGATTTCACCATGCCGAGCTCGGTGATCGGCCGGTTGATCTCGGGGTCGTTGACCGTGGAGAGCGCCTCGCGGAGCGCTTCCTCAGTCGGATACGTGTCGGTAGCCATACGGAGATGGTACGGCGACCGGGTGACAGTCCGTACGCCTACTCAGCGGTCGTCTTCGTCACGCTGCTCGGCCGGGGAGAGCGGGAATACATGGCGCTCCAGCGCTCTGCGTTCCTCCATCTCCTTGACCAGATCCTGCAGTTCGGACCGGATCCAGTCCCGGGTCGCCACCTCGCCGAGACCGATCCGCAGCGCGGCGA
This sequence comes from Streptomyces sp. N35, assembly GCF_016464295.1. Classification (NCBI taxonomy): domain Bacteria; kingdom Bacillati; phylum Actinomycetota; class Actinomycetes; order Kitasatosporales; family Streptomycetaceae; genus Streptomyces; species Streptomyces sp. N35. Next base: position 24,302 of record NZ_JAEIMH010000086.1, read on the forward strand.
TCTCGCGGGTCAGGTACTCGGTGTCCGCGATGGACCGCTCGTTCTGCTTGCGGTCCTGCTCCAGGTTGACCCGGTCGCGGTCGTCCTGCCGGTTCTGCGCGAGCAGGATCAGCGGAGCGGCGTACGAGGCCTGCAGCGAGAGCATCAGGGTCAGGAAGATGAACGGGTACTCGTCGAACCGCAGATGCTTGGGCACCACGATGTTCCAGATCACCCAGGCGAGGATGAGCACCGTCATCCAGACCAGGAAGGTGCCCGTCCCCAGGAAGCGCGCGATCTTCTCCGAGAACCGTCCGAACGCGTCCGGATCCACCTCGGGCAGATACCGCCGCCGCGGCGGCCGCGGCTGGTCGAGGCGCACGCGGGCGCGGGCGAGCGCACGTTCCTTCGTGGCGGCCTCGCCGCGCTCGGTCAGTCCGTACTCACTCATGGACCGGGTTCACCTCCGCCGAATGGAACTCGTTCTCGCGCCAGTCGTCCGGCAGCAGATGGTCGAGCACGTCATCGACGGTGACCGCGCCGAGCAGCGATCCGCTGTCGTCGACGACGGGCGCCGCGACCATGTCGTACGTGGCGAAGAAACTGGTCACCTCGGGCAGCGAGGTATCCGGTGAGAGCGTCTGCAGATCCTTGTCGAGCATCGCGCCGACCAGCGTGAACGGGGGATCGCGAAGGAGCCGCTGGAAGTGGATCGTGCCGAGGTACTTGCCGGTCGGCGTCTGGTCCGGCGGCCGGCAGACGTAGACCTGCGCGGCGAGCGCGGGGGAGAGGTCGGGGTTGCGGACCCGCGCGAGCGCGTCGGCGACGGTCGCGTCGGGCGGCAGCACGATCGGCTCGGTCGTCATCAGACCGCCGGCCGTGCGCTCCTCGTACGCCATGAGCCGCCGTACGTCGGCGGCGTCCTGCGGCTGCATCAGTTCGAGCAGCTTCTCCTGCTCGTCCTCGGGCAGCTCGGAGAGCAGGTCGGCCGCGTCGTCGGGGTCCATCGCCTCGAGGACGTCGGCGGCGCGCTCCTCCTGGAGCTTGCCGAGGATCTCGATCTGGTCGTCCTCGGGCAGCTCCTCGAGGACGTCGGCGAGCCGGTCGTCGTCGAGGGCCGCGGCCACCTCGATACGGCGCTTCGGGGACAGGTGGTGCAGCACGTTGGCGAGGTCGGCGGCGCGCAGCTGCTCGAACGTGGCGAGCAGCGACTCCGCGCCCTGCCCCTGCTCCTCCAGCGTGAACCCGGTGACGGCCGACCACTCGACCGTCAGCGCCTCGCCCTTGGCCCGCCGAAACGTGCCGGCCTTGCCCTTGCGTACGTAGACCCGGTCGATCTCCCAGTCACGGCGGGCCGGCAGCTGCTGCACCGACACATCCAGCACCGTGACCTCCTCACCGGAATCGACCAGACGTACGCGGCGGTCGAGCAGTTCCCCGATGACCAGGCGTTCGGTGGGCCGCTGCTCGAAGCGTCGTACGTTCAGCACGCCGGTCGTGATGACCTGTCCTGCCTGGATACCGGTCACGCGGGTCATGGGCAGAAAGATCCGGCGCCGTGTGGACAGTTCGACGACGAGGCCGAGCAGGATCGGCGGACGGTTGCCCACGCGCAGCATCGCGACCAGGTCGCGCACGCGCCCGACCTGGTCGCCGTTGGGATCGAAGACGGCCGTGTCCGACAGATGAGAGACGAAGATCCGGGGGGTGCCGGACGGCATACGGTCTCCTTCGCGCGGACGGGTCGGCTGCTGTCTGGCTCTTGTCTGGCGATTCTCAGGCAATACGGCCTTCAGGCTAGTACGCCCCGTTTGGAAACGCCCTGGTGGGGCGTCCGCAAGGCTGTCTGCAAGCGGCGTACGGGTCCCGGGTACGCTGCCCTACTGCTGGTAAACAACCCGGACGAGAGGCAGTGCCGCACGTGACCGTGATCGCCTTGGGCCGTGCCCGCCGCAGCGCCGTCGTCGGTGCGCTGAGTGCGGGGTTGTTCGCCGGGATCACGGGCCTGGTGGGCTGCAGTTCAGAGGACCCCGACGCGGGCACCAACGGGATGGCCGACCTCTCGGCGGCCAAGATCCACAGTCAGGCTCGGGCCGCCGCCGACAGTGTCGCCTCGGTGACCGTGAACGCCGATCTGGTCGTCAAGGGACAGCCGTACAAGATCGACATGAAGCTGAACTCGGACGGCGGCACCGGGAAGATCACCGACAACGGGGTCAGCTTCCGTCTGCTGCGCGTCGGCGACGACGTCTTCATGCAGGCCGACGCCGCGCTGCTCAAGGAGGGCGACAAGCCCGCCAAGCCGTCCAAGCTCTCCGACAAGTACGTGAAGGTCCCTGAGGACGACCCCAAGTACAAGCGGCTGCGCGCCTACACCGACAAGGGCGATCTGCTCGACATGCTGCTCGACATGCCGGGCAAGCTCAGCAAGGGCGACCGCTCCACCGTCGGCTCGGTACGCACCATCCAGCTGGCCGCGGGCAACGGGGACGGCGGCACGATCGACGTGTCCCTGGAGGGTGAGCCGTATCCGCTGCGTCTGGTGCGCGCGGGAGGCGCGGGCACGCTGAAGCTCAGCGACTGGGGGCAGAGCGTGACGGTCGAGGCGCCGGCGAAGAACGAGATGGTGGACTTCGGCGAGCAGCTGCCGAAGTCGACTGGCTGACCTTCTGCCGTACGGGTCCCCTGCGGCCGTTCCTTACGAGGTCCGCTTCCGCCGCTTGAACAGCAGCCGCGGCAGCGCGGCCGGGATCTCCTGGCGCGTGGTGTACGGCGACGGCAGCGGGGCCGCGGCCAGCGACCCGCTGGGCAGCTCACGGTCCGTGCCCTGCCACTCCAGACGCAGTACGCGGCACTCGCGCGCCCACCGCTCGGTCAGCTGCTCACTGTCGGGCGCATTGAGCCGCTTGCCCTTGAGCTCGGCGACGGCGGCCTCCCACTCGGCCGAGTGCGGCGCGAGCTCCACCACCTTGGCGTCCCAGGCCACGAGCCGCCCGCCCTTGTCCTTGCTGCGCACGGTGACCTGGGCACGGCCCCCGTCGGTCAGGCCGGGCAGCGGCTGCTCGCCCGGTCCGTCGCCCACGAGGTGGGCGGCGCCCTCGGTCCACACATGCCACAGCGCGCGGGCGGGCCCCGAACCCTGCACCCAGATGAGACCGGACTTCTTGGTGGCCTCCTCGGCGAGGGCGGCGTCGAGCAGCGACTCAGTCATACGTGCAGGGTAGGCGAGGGGTGCGAAGGCCCGTACCACGGGTGCGAAGGCCCGTACTACAGCCACCCGTTCCGCTTCAGGGTGCGGTGGATCACGAAGCAGATCCCGGCGATCCCGGCCATCACCATGGGGTAGCCGTATTGCCAGTCGGTCTCCGGCATGTAGTCGAAGTTCATCCCGTACACCCCGCAGATCATCGTCGGTACGGCGATGATGGCCGCCCATGAGGTGATCTTGCGCATGTCCTCGTTCTGCGCGACGGTCGCCTGCGCGAGGTTGGCCTGCAGGATCGAGTTGAGCAGCTCGTCGAAGCCGACCACCTGCTCCTGGACGCGGGCCAGGTGGTCGGCCACGTCACGGAAGTAGTTCTGGATGTCCGGGTCGATCAGCCGCATCGGCCGCTCGCTCAGGAGCTGCATCGGCCGGCACAGCGGCGACACCGCCCGCTTGAACTCCAGGACCTCGCGCTTGAGTTGGTAGATCCGCCCGGCGTCGCTGCCGCGCGCACGGCCCCTGCTGTCCGGCGAGAAGACCTCGCTCTCGACCTCGTCGATGTCGTTCTGCACGGCGTCGGCGACGGCGATGTACCCGTCCACCACGTGGTCGGCGATGGAGTGCAGCACCGCCGAGGGGCCCTTGGCGAGCAGCTCCGGGTCGTCCTGCAGCCGGTGCCGCAGACCCCGCAGCGAACCCTGGCCGCCGTGCCGGACGGTGATGAAGAAGTCCTTGCCGGTGAAGCACATGACCTCGCCGGTCTCCACCACCTCGCTGGTGGCGGTGAGTTCGGCGTGCTCCACGTAATGGATCGTCTTGAACACCGTGAACAGGGTGTCGTCGTAACGCTCCAGCTTCGGCCGCTGGTGCGCGTGCACCGCGTCCTCCACGGCGAGCGGGTGCAGCCCGAACTCGGCCGCGATACCGGCGAATTCGGTCTCGGTGGGCTCGTGCAGACCGATCCAGGCGAAGCCGCCGTCGCGCCGTACGAGCAGCATCGCCTCGTGCGGCGTCATCGACTCGTCGCTCTTGACGCGACGGCCGTCGCGGTAGACCGCGCAGTCGACCACGGCGCTCAGGGCGGACGGGTCGCGCGTGGTGTCGTACGCCGGGCCGCTCGGGGTCTTGCGGAGCTGGGGGCGGACGGCGGCACGCAGGTCACGGATCATCGACATGGCAGGCTCCTTCGAGGCGCGACTGCCGGTGCGGGCGGTGGCACAGCCCGGAATGGGGACGTCCGACGTTCTTCCGCGGACATCCGCAAAGCGGGCGGCACCGTGCATCGCTGCCGGCACTCTCACCACTGGGACAGATCAAGCACGGGATCTTGCGGGTACCCCTGCTCGAGCGAGGTCGGGAGCGGGGGAGGGACCGAGACGCTCTTCCGTCGTGCGGATGCCTGGTGTCCGGAGTTTGCCCGGCTGCGGGCGGGGTACGGGAAGCCCCGAGTGAAAGGCAGTTACCTGGCGGAAGAACGGGTGGTACTGCACGGTCGACTTCGATCCATCAGTCCCACCTCCTCGCGCCGGGCCCCCGTGGGGGAAAGCCGTCTGCCGGGCCTTCTCGTGCTGACTCAGTGTGGCTGTCAACACGATGCCCTGACCAGCCGCCAACCCTATCAGCCGACTGAAGTGCCCTGCCCTGCTTTGCCTTTCCCATACGAGATCTATGCTCGCGGGATGGCAGATGTACTGGCTCTCGTCGAAGCCCGGCTGCGTATGGCGCTGGGCGAACCGGACGCGCGCGCGTCGGTCACCTTCCTCGGCACGGACCGTATCGAGGTGCTCCGCTTCACCGACGGCGATGTGGTCCGCTATGCGACGCTTGGCATGTCCGCCACCCCGATGACGGATCCCGCGGCCGCGTTGGCGGACCCGGTGCGGGGGCCTCGCGCGGAGCTCGTTCTTTCGGTACGGGCAGGGCGCGCCGACACCGACAAGGTGCTCCGTGCGCTGGCCGTCCTGGCGGCCTCTCCGCAGGTCGAGGGTGTGGTGGTGGCTCCCGGCGCCTCGCTCGACACGGGTGAACCGCTGTGGCCCGGCGCCCCGTTCACCTCTGTCCTGGTGGCTGAACCGGGCGGTCTGGTCGAGGACTTGGAGCTGGACGAGCCGATGGACCCGGTGCACTTTCTGCCGCTTCTGCCGATGACGCCGAACGAGGCGGCGTGGAAGCGGGTGCATGGGGCGGCGGCTCTGGAGGAGCGGTGGCTGTCGGAGGGGACGGATCTGCGGGATCCGGTGCGGGGGGCGGTGGGGTTGGGCTGAGGGGGGTGGGGTTGGGCTGAGGGGGGTTGGGTGCTGGTGTTTTTTGGGGGCTGCCGCCCCCAAGCCCCCACACTCCAGGCGGGGGCTGCATTCGTTTGGCTGGGGGTTGTTGTTCGGTGCTCGTGGGGGCTGCGCCCCCACGCCCCGCCGCCGACACATCCTGATCGTCCTTGACGCGGCGCCAGGCGGGTAGGACTGTTGAGCGCTATGAGGGGCGAACCCAGTTGCCCGAAGTGTGGTGGCCGGGTGCGGGCTCCCGGTCTTTTCGCCGATGCCTGGCAGTGTGACGCGCATGGCACCGTGCATCCGCTGCAACCCGTGGTGCCACCGAGTGTCGAGGCGCTCTCCGTCGTCGTGCACCGCTCCCATGTCCCGGTCTGGATGCCCTGGCCGCTTCCGGTCGGCTGGCTGTTCTCGGGCGTGGCCTGCGCGGGGGACGACCGCAGTGGCGGGCGTGCCACGGCGGTGGCGTGCTCGGGGCCCGGTCCGCTCGGCGGCAGCGGGGAGCTGATCCTGGTCGCCGAGGAACTCGGCATCGGTCTGGGTGCTCGGTATGCCGGGCTTCCGGGGCCCGATCCCGGGCCGCACATGGACGTTGCGCGTCCGCCGCAGGCGAAGGTGCACGCGGCGGGCCGCCCCACTCCGCTCTGGCACGTGAAGGACACTCCGTCGGACCGTGCGGTCTTCGCCGGTGAGGCGCGTGGGCTGTGGCTGTGGGCGGTGGTCTGGCCGGAGCAGTCGGGGTTGCTGATGTACGACGAGCTGGTTCTGACGGATCTGCGGGACGCGGGTGCGGAGGTGGAACTCTTGCCGTGCGGCGCACTGTCCCCACGGATCCTGACGCCGTAACTCCGCCGCCGGCTCCCTTGGGGCGCCGTAGCTATGCCCCCGGCTCCCTTGGACGCCGAAGCTCCCAGGTGGCTCCGCCCCCGGACCCCCGCTGGTGGCTCCGCCCCCAGGCCCCCTGGGTTGGGGGTCTGCTTCATCTGCTTCTCCTGGCCGGTGCGTTTGTGCCCGCGGTTTCGTCGTGGGGTTCTGTTTCGTGCGCGGCTGTCGGCCGGGTGTGTGCTGCGCCTGTGGCTTCGTTGTGGGGGCTGCTTCGGGTGCGGCTTTCGGTCGGTTCGTTGTGCGCGTGCGGTTTCGTCGTGGGTCGGGGCCGGGGTGGGGTGCTTGCTCATTCGGGCAATGGCACCCTTTCCGCGAAGGGTTGCCGTCTCCGACGGGGGTGCCCGAATGACAATGCACCCCACCCCGTCCCCTTACGCCGGTACAGCGACTGACGGCCGGTGGAGTGTTCCGCGCGCACCGTTGCCCCGGTCCGCCGTCACGCGGCTGACGGCCGGTGGGGGGTTCCGCTCGCATGGTTGCCCCGGTCGGCTGTCACGCGGCTGACGGCCGGTGGAGTGTTCCGCTCGCACGATGGCCCTGGTCCGCCGGTGCGCGGCTGACGGCCGGTGTGGTGTCCCGCCTTCGATGGCAGCGTCTTCCACCGGACGTGGCTGCCGCTTCGTCCGCGCGTCGCCCCACACCGTCCCCTTCCGCCGGTACGCGACTGACGGCCGGGGGGTGTTCCGCCCTCCGTCCCGTCCTCTTCCGTCGTCGCGCGACTACCGGCCTCGGTGGGGCCAGGACGCCTTCAATGTCCTGCTGGCGCGCGGCTGTACGGGCGGTGGGGGCAGGTCGCCTTCAGCCCTCGTTCCGCTGTCGCGCGACCGACGGCTGGTGGGGTGTTGCGCTCCCCGTCCCGTCCCGGTCCGTCGTCGTGCGGCTGTACGGGCGGTGGGGGCAGGGCACCTTCAACCCCCGGTCCGCCGTCGCGCGGCTGACGGCCGGTGGGGTGCTCCCTCCGCACCCTTCCGTCGTCGCGCGACTACTGGCCCCGGTGGGGGCAGGTCGACTTCAACCCCCTTCGGCTGCCGGACAGTTGACTGCGGGCCAGTCGAGCTGCTTGCGCCCAACCCTCTGTCGGCTACGGGCCGGTGCGGCTGCGGTCTGGTGGGGTGCGAGCCCGCTCTGTACCTCTGCCCACGTCCCGCCTCCCCCGAGCCCGATGCGCCCCACTTGCCCCTGGTGCGCCTGACGGAGCGTCCAACCTCAGCCCGTCCGGCGTTTGAGGACGAGCGCCTTAAGCGCGATACGGGGGCAAGGGGCGAAGCCCCAAGAGGGGGTGCAGGGGGTGAAGCCCCCGCCGGGTGCCCACCCAAGGGGTCCGGGGCGGAGCCCCGGGTTCGGGAAGGGGGGGGGTGGGGAAAACCGCCCCCCGCAGGGGCCCCCCCCCCCCGCCCCACCGCCCAGGCCCCCC
>NZ_JAEIMH010000086.1:32061-34502 GCF_016464295.1 Streptomyces sp. N35
GGACAGCCCCAGGGGGGGGGGAGGGGGGACAACCCCCCGCGGGGGCCCCCCCCAAGGGGGCCGGGGCCCCACCCCCTTTTTCGGGAAGGGGCGGGTAGGGGAAATCCGCCCGCCGCAGGCGCCCACCCACCCGCACCCAACGACAAGACCCCACCGCCCACACCGGCCCGGCGCCCGCGCCCGCGCCTGGAGAGGCGACCGCAGCCGCGCCCAGCGGCGCACCCGCACCCAGCGATGAGCACTCGCGCCCAGCGACGAGACGCACCGGCCAGGCGCCCGCGCCTGGAGAGGCGACCGCAGACGCGCCCAGCGACGCGCCCGCACTCAGCGATGAGCCCCCGCGCCCAGCGACGAGACCCGCACCGGCCCGGCGCCCGCGCTTGGACAGGCGCCCGCAGCCGCACCCAATGGGGCGCCCGCTCCCAGCGATGAGCGCTCGCCCAGCGAGGAGACCCGCACCGGCGACGAGCCCCCGCCCCTGGCGAGGCGCCCGCAGCCGCACCCGGACACGCACCCGCACCCAGCGATGAGCCCCCGCGCTCAGCGACGAGACCTGCACCGGCGATGAGCCCCCGCACCTGGCGAGGCACCCGCACCCGCACCCGGACACGCACCCGCGCCGACGCGGCACCCGCACGCGGCGCGGCACCCGCACCCCGCACCCCGCACCCCGCACCAAGACCCCACCCCACCCCACCCCGCACGGACCAAGCACCCCCGAACCCCCCGTTATCCTGGAGCGTCGCCCGAACCCGTCGATCGTCGAGAGGAGCAGCCGTGCGGATTGATCTGCATACCCACTCCACGGCCTCCGACGGCACCGACACCCCCGCGGAGCTCGTGCGCAAGGCCGGGGACGCCGGGCTTGATGTGGTGGCGCTGACCGATCACGACACCACGCGAGGGCACGCCGAAGCGGTGAAGGCGCTGCCCGAGGGGCTCACGCTCGTGACCGGTGCCGAGCTCTCCTGCCGGCTGAACGGCACGGGCCTGCATCTGCTCGCGTACCTCTTCGACGCGGACGACCCCGCCCTCCTCGCCGAACGCGAACTCGTCCGCGACGACCGCGTCCCGCGCGCCCGCGCGATGGTCGGCAAGCTCCAGGAGCTGGGCGTGGACATCGAGTGGGAGCATGTCGCCCGGATCGCCGGGGACGGCTCGCTCGGGCGGCCGCATATCGCCGAGGCGCTCGTCGAGCTGGGCGTCGTGCCCACCGTCTCCGACGCCTTCACCGCCGACTGGCTCGCCAACGGCGGCCGCGCGTACGTCGACAAGCACGAGCTCGATCCGTTCGAGGCGATCCGCCTGGTGAAGGCGGCCGGCGGCGTCACGGTCTTCGCGCATCCGCTCGCCGTCAAGCGCGGCGAGGTCGTCCCCGTGGAAGCCATAGCTCGGCTCGCGGAAGCCGGTCTCGACGGGATCGAGGCCGACCACATGGACCACGAGCCGGCGACCCGCGCCCGGCTCAAGGGTCTCGCCGGTGAGCTCGGGCTGCTCGCGACCGGTTCCAGCGACTATCACGGCAGCCGCAAGACCTGCTCGCTCGGCGAGTACACCACCGACCCCGAGGTCTACGGGGAGATCATCCGCCGTGCGACGGGGGCGTTCCCCGTGCCCGGCACCGGGGGAGTCCCGGCGTAACCCGCGCGCCGCGTCCCTCTCGTACCCCTCGAAGCGCCGACGCGGCGTGCCCGCGTGCTCACCCGCTCACCCTCAACTCCCGCAAGGCTTCCCTGTGTTCGACGCCGCCGTATTCGGCTCCCTCTTCCTGACCCTCTTCGTGATCATGGACCCGCCCGGGGTCACTCCGATCTTCCTCGCCCTGACCGCGGGCCGCCCCGCGAAGGTCCAGCGCCGGATGGCCTTCCAGGCCGTGTGCGTGGCCTTCGGGGTGATCTCCGTGTTCGGTCTGGTCGGCCATCAGATCCTGGACTATCTGCATGTCTCGGTGCCGGCCCTGATGATCGCCGGCGGTCTGCTCCTGTTGCTCATCGCGCTCGATCTGCTGACCGGCAAGACCGACGAACCCAAGCAGACCAAGGACGTCAACGTCGCCCTCGTCCCGCTCGGCATGCCCCTGCTCGCCGGGCCCGGCGCGATCGTCTCGGTGATCCTCGCCGTGCAGGACGCCCAGGGGTTCAAGGGCCAGTTCTCGGTGTGGGCCGCGATCGTCGCGATGCATATCGTGCTCTGGGTCGTCATGCGCTACTCGCTCGTGATCATCCGCGTGATCAAGGACGGCGGCGTCGTTCTGGTCACCCGCCTGGCGGGCATGATGCTCTCCGCGATCGCCGTGCAGCAGATCATCAACGGCGTCACCCAGGTCATCCAGGGGTCGTAGCGCCCACCCACGGTTACGGGCACGCGAAAGGCCCCCCCCCCCCCGGGCGGCGGGGGGGGCGGGGGCGTCGCGCTTCTTTACCACCCGCCCAGCCGGGCGC
>NZ_JAEIMH010000086.1:34512-39352 GCF_016464295.1 Streptomyces sp. N35
CGGCGTCCCCCAGGTCCGCCAGGGGTCGTCGCGCCCCCCCAGGGTTCCGGGCACGCGAAGGGCCCCCGCGCAGCGGTGCGCGGGGGCCTTGTACGTCTACGTCTTTATCAACAACGCGAGCAGTTGCACGGCATTACGAAGCCGTGGCGGTGGCCGGGCGGATATAGATGCGCTGGCCGGTAGCGGCGGCCTGCTGCACGATCCGGTTGACGGAGGCGGCGTCTACGACGGTGCTGTCCACGGCGGTTCCGTTGACGTCGTCCAGGCGCATGATCTCGAAGCGCAAGGGCTTCTCCCTTCGTCTGGTGATCCTCCTGAAGGAGAACTAAGTGAACTATGCGGGTGTTCGCGCAGGATGTCGCGTTGACTACCAGCGCGTTACATATGGTCCAACGACGTGCACCCTACAAACATTCCCTACGCTAAGGAAATTTTTTCCTCGCCTAATTACTTGTGAGTAGCGAGACGGGTTGTGTTCGTAGCGTGACCGGCCGGAGAATGGCTGCCCTATGAACCAAGAAGAGCTGGGTGTGCTGTCGGCACGTATCGATCACACCAATGAGCTGCTGCAACGCATGCTCGCCGAGGTCTCCAAGACTCCTTCCACCCACGCGATCTTCGTGGATGCGGGCTATCTCTACGCCGCGGCCGGCCGCCTCGTCGCCGGCACGGAGGACCGCCGCGCGTTCGACCTCGACGCGGAGGGTCTGATCGACGCGCTGATCGACAAGGCCCGCACGATCTTCGCGGACAGCCGGCTCCTGCGCGTCTACTGGTACGACGGTGCGCGCCGCCGTATCCACACCTCCGAGCAGCAGACGATCGCCGAGCTCCCCGACGTCAAGGTCCGCCTCGGCAACCTCAACGCGAACAACCAGCAGAAGGGCGTCGACTCGCTGATCCGCAGCGATCTGGAGTCCCTCGCCCGGCACCGCGCGATCAGTGACGCGGCGCTGCTCGGCGGCGACGAGGACCTGGTCTCGGCGGTCGAGGCCGCACAGGGGTACGGCGCCCGCGTCCATCTCTGGGGCATCGAGGCGCCCGACGGCCGCAACCAGGCCGAACCCCTCCTGTGGGAGGTCGACAGCCAGCGCACGCTCGAGCTCGACTTCGTCAAGCCGTACGTGGCCCGCCGCACCGACACCGCCTACGATCCGGCCGCCCCCCGGCCCGGCCGCGAAGACGTCCGCTTCGTCGGTGCGCGGATCGCCGCGACCTGGCTGGGTGCGCGCGGACGCCAGCCGATGGTCGAGCTGCTGCCCGGCCATCCGTATCTGCCGGGCCCGGTCGACCAGGACCTCCTGGTCGAGGCCGAGCGCCTGCTCCAGTACTCGCTGCGCGGCCAGGCGGATCTGCGCCGCGCACTGCGCGACGGCTTCTGGGATCACCTGCAGGGGCAGGTCTGAGGTCACGCGTAGAGGCCTGCTCGACCTGGCGTTTTGTCCTCTTCAGGCGGGCTTCAGGTCTGTATGTGATCGTATGGGGGTCGGCGATTCGCCCCGTCGGCAGCACACAGCCATACGACGCGAGGGAGTCCCCGATGACCAGCAGCCGCCGCCCCCTGACCCGCACCCGCAGGCTGTGGGCGATGGGTGCCCTGTCCGGAGCGCTGGTGCTCTCCGTCGCCGCGTGCTCGTCGGACAGCGATTCGAACGCGGACGAACCGCGTGAGCGCGTGAGCAGCGCCGCGTCCGCCGCTTCCTCCGCCGCGGCCAACGAGCCGGACGCGGCCGGTGACGCCTCCGCGGCACAGGGCGGCCCGAAGGTCACGTACGACGACGCGATCGCGGCCGCGCAGAAGGAAGTCCCCGACGCCAAGGTCACCGAGGCCGAGTACGACGACGACGGTGACTGGGAGGTCGACCTGATCACGGACGAGCCGCGCGTGCACAACGTGACGGTCGACGCGGCCGGCGGTGAGGTCGTCCGCACGCACGAGGACCGGATGCCCGACGACCAGCGCGACCGCCTGAAGTACCCGCTCGCCAAGCTGGACGCGGCGTCCGTCTCCCTGGACGATGCGGCGGACAAGGCGCTCGAGAACGCCGGCGGCGGCTATGTCTCCAAGATCTCGATCCAGGGCACCGAACAGCGCCCGAAGTGGGACGTCGAGGTCACCGACGGCCGCGTACAGCATGAGCTGGACATCGACGCGAAGACCGGCGAGGTCCTCTCCGAGGAGACGGACCGGGAGGACTGATCCGGGAAGGCTGACCGCCCGCGCGACGGGCGGTACGGGACAGGGGGCGGGGCTTGAATGACAGTGCGCTGGCAGAGGCGGTACGGGGCGGGCGCGAGGAGGCGGTGCGGGCGCTCCTCGCGTCCGGTGCCGACCCGGACACGCTGACGCAGGACGGGCTGCCGGTGCTCTGCGCGGCCGTCGGCGCGTACGACCTGGACGTGGCGAGAGCGCTGATCGAGAGCGGCGCGGACCCGGACCTCGCGCTGCCGGACGGAACCACCCCTCTGGTCAGGGCAGTTGAGGCCGGTTCGCCGGCGATGGTGCAGGCCGTCCTGGGCCGCGATCCCGGGCTGCGGCTGCCCGCATCCGTACGGGAGTCGCTGCTCGGCCGGGCGAGGCGGTGGCACGAACGTGGCGCCGAGGCCGAACTGCGGCGCAGGACGGGCGCGTCGGGCCCGGTGCGGGCCGAGATCGTGGAGGACGAGTACGACGACGTGCCGCAGCTGTCGCTCGCCGGGCACACGGTCCGCGCCGGCCATCTGGCGATCCTGACCGGTCTCGAGTGGACCTTCCGCATCCTGACGCCCGTGGACGAACTGGTGGCCCGCGCCGTGTCGGCGGGGGATCCGGACGACGTGACGTGGACGGCCGCGACCAGCGTGCTCGGGGAGCGCCGCAGCAGGCAGACCTGGTCGGCGGTGACGGCCTATCGGCATGATCCGGATCCGCTGCATCGCCGTTTCGTCGTCGATGTCCTGCGCCGGTACGTGTTCTGGCAAGGGAGTTGGCGCACCTCCTACGACAAGGAAGCGGCCGAACTGCTCGCCACCTGGGTCGACGAGGGCGAAGACGATCCCGAGGTGCTCGCCGCCGTACTCGACGTGCTGAGCGATACGGAGCACGGGGACCAGGAAGGCGTCGGCCTGGGGCAGGTGGACCACCCCGCCGCCGTCGTGCGCGCCCGCGTCCCCGCCCTGCTCCTCGACGGGAGAGCCGCGGCCAGTCCTGCCGCCCGGCACGCCTTGCTGGCTCTCGCACAGGACGAGGACTCCACCGTACGAGCGCAGGCCGGCTGGTGGCTGGCCGTTGCCCACGACGGCGGCACCGAGGTGTCGGCCGCGCTCGTGGCGCTGCTCAGGGATCCCGACCCGCAGGTACGTGCCTTCGTCGCCGAGCACGTGGCGCCTTGCCCCGACCGCAGTCCCGCCGTCACCGACGCCCTCGCGGATCTGGTGCACGAGGGCGAGCTCAACGCACGGCTCAACGCTGTCCACGGGCTGCTGCTCCGCGACGACCCGCGGACGGGCGAGGCGATCGAGAGCCTGGGCCCGCTGACCGTCCCGCGCGTCGGCGCACACGATCACCGGGTCTCCGCGATCTGGACCTGGCGCCGGCGGCGGGACCATCCGGATTCCTGAACACCGGCCGGTCAGCGCTCCTGTCAGCGCTCTTGGAGCCCGTCCCAGAACGCGAGGAGAGCGGCGGCGGTGCGCGCCGGCTGATCGGTGTTGGGGGAGTGCTCGGCCCCGGCGATGACGCTCCGCTCGGCGCCGAGCCGGCGCGCCATCTCGTCGAACAGCGGTACGGGCCAGGTGTCGTCCCGCTCCCCGGACACCACATGCTTCGGCAGCGGTACGGCGGCGAGCTCGTCCACGCGGTCGGGTTCCGTCAGCAACTGGCGTCCAGTGGCGGTGAGTTGGGCCGGACTGTGGCGAAGCCAGCGGCCGCGCAGTTCGGCGTCCGTGTCCGTCTCCTCCGGGGCGTCCAGGGCCTGGATCGCCTCCCACACCTGCGCCATGTCCATCACGGCGAGCGCGTCGAGCAGCAGCTTGGCGCGCTGCTGCTGTGAGGGGGAGATCTGCGCGGGCCCTGAGGACATCAGGGTGAGGGACGCGAAGGGCGAGGCGTCCAGGAGTACGGCCGCGCGCGAGATCTGGCCGCCGAGCGAATGGCCCACGAGGTGTACGGGGCCGGCGGCCAGCGCCTCGGTCTGGGCGAGCACGTCACGCGCCAACTCGCCCTGCGCGTACGGTGCTTGGTCGTCCCTCGGGCCGTCGGACTCGTACTGCCCGCGGCCGTCGACGGCGACACTGCGGTACCCGGCCTCCGCGAGCGGCTCGTGCAGCGCGATGAAGTCCTCTTTGCTGCCGGTGAACCCGGGGAGCAGGACGACGGTTCCTCTGGGTGTGCCGCTCGGCCGTGCGTCGATGACGGCGAAGTCGCCGCGCGCGGTACGGAGGACGGCGGCGTGGGCGCACGGGGGCGGCACGAAAGTGGGCGGCCTGCTCATGGGGCGAGGCTAGCCGCTGCGGCTGGCCACCGGCCTGCGGGGGCACGGCGAGCGGGGGCACAGCGAGCGGGGGCACGGCGAGCGAGGGCATGGCGAGCGGGGGGAAACGTATCGCGGCCTGGCTCTCGTAGCGGAGGGCCTGGCTCTCGTGAAGGAGACCGGGAACGCACCGTGGCCCGGCCCCCGTGACAGGGACCGGGCCACGACATGCGTGACGTCAGCTCTCGGGCTGCTCGGCCGACGGCTTGCGCGCCCGCGTACGGCGGCGGCGCGGCTTGGCCGCACCCTCCGCGGTCTCGGGGTCGGACTCCGCGGCCACGGCGGGCCGCTTCTCCTCGGTGGCGACGCCGGGCGGGCGGCGCCCCGCC